>JBGFRR010000046.1:0-3992 GCA_041695045.1 Bacteroidota bacterium | reverse complement strand
ATCTTAGAAAAGGACGATTTCTCTAGTAGGTGCTTCCTCGTTAGCAATACGGCTCGTTCATCTATGTCAATACCAAAGAGGCACTTGGTTAAGATATGCTTGGCTTCGTGGGGGCCAAAACTCCCAAAAGTGGAGAGCCACTGTTCTGCGAGGATGTCGAATGCTTTGAGCAGGAACAGGCCTGAACCACAGGCGGGATCCAATACTCGGATATCCTGCAAGCCGTTAGTGGATTCCAAAAGTGGACGAAGAGAACGCCGCACTATGTAATCCACGATGGGGTCAGGAGTATAGTGTGTCCCGAGAAGTTTTCGGTGTTCTTCGGAGTATGTTTGCTCGTGTCTACGAGCGTGTGTCTCGATTAGCATTATGAGTCAAAGATAACTTTCTGCTGGAGCAAATTCAAACAAACCGCAATTGCAACTGCTAACGTCTGCGGCAACAACGCAGCGGTTTTGTCCCCATGCGTTTTTTTGTATCGGGGTGAGCAAAAGCCTTGAGCGATCCCGCCACCAACATTGTTCTCATTCGGTGGCGGGAGAGTGCCGTTGTTGGGCGTCCTATGCGTTCGCTGGTTCGCGTTCCCATGAACTGAATCCATGACGATAGGTTCCAGTTTCGGTAAGCGTGATGGTGTCTCGTGAGACTTGACCTACTGGAAATGTCTTTCGTCCAGATGGGTAGAGAGCTTGGCAAAGTATGGCTATATTGCCAGCATCAACCCAAGAATCATTAACTTTTCGCTCGATCCAAAAACCTATTCGATAATTGCAATGACTGAAGTATACAGTAGAGGCTGATTCGTTCTTCAATTTCATTATGAGTTCACCTTCTGTCGTTGAGTGTGATGAAGCAAACCAATGACGCATAACGATTCCTCTCCCACAACATTCGACCGCTAAAATGTTTCGCCGCTACACAAGCGATCTTGACCGATCCGATGTTGACTCCTTGACTGCAGCCATGGTATAAAAAACTCATCCGAACAGCAAGAAGACTTTTAGTACTTGTATACCACGACTTGCCTGAGAACCGCGTCGGTGATCACGATTAACCTTCGTTGAGTATCAATAGCAATCCCGTTGGGCTGGCGCAGTTCCTCGCCGTAGGTCAGCACATACTTGCCGAGCGTCGAAAAGACTTTCACGCGGGCGCGCACAGCGTCAACGACGTGGATGCGTCCTTGCTCATAGACGCCAGACGGATGGAACACCGTGTCTTGAACAGCCAGAAGTTCGGGAGACGGAAGACCATCCATAGCAATCCCCATCGGTGCTTCCAGCGGGAACTCCTCGCTCTGCTCGAACAGATGCGCTGGCCGGCCACTGCACGTAAAGGCCTTAATATCCTTGTTGCCGGCGTCGGAGACGACAAGACGCCCATCAGGTGTGATCATCATCCAGGTCGGGTAACCGAGCTGGAAGTCGTGGTGAGCTGGCGTCGGAAAGTTCAGAATCAACTCCCATTCTTCACGCACACCCGGGACCGTGGTTGTAGAAATCACCAGGATCTGCTTTGTCGTAGCATCGGTCACGTACACGTTACCATCGTGTGAAAGCGCGCCGATGAGTCTCATCCGTGTCTGCTTGTCCGGGAACTTGCCGAAGTTGTGCAGGAAGCTTCTGGTTCGATAGTCTGCCACGATCAATTCCCCACTCCGAAAATCTGTTGCATACAACCGATCACCGACGACCGTCACACCCGTAATAGAAGCGCCCTTACCCCCTAGGAGCCGGAACGAGCGGATGTACCCAAAATTCTCCGTGAACTCATCCACTCGGTCTGTGCTTAAGTACGAAACGAGAAACTTCCCTTCGTGCACATGAAGAGCAAACGGCATAAGCGATGTGTCTTGAGGAAAGGGATACTTCTTCCCGACGAAGAGCGGTGGTTGATGAAACTCGGTCTTACTTGCCATTGCAGCGGCACGTTCCATCAAATCGTCATCTCCGGGACGAACAAGCCACCAGAGAAGAAGGCCGATAGCAACTCCCATTCCTACGAGATACAGAATGCGATGTTGTGATTTCAGAAATTCCTTCATTTTCCTACACCTCTGCGTGCAACTAAAGTGATGGCGAGGAAGCACGATGTCAGTAAGCTTCCCTTCTATGGGGATGGCAGAACTCCGACGAGCATTGCCTGGCGGTATAATCCATGTCGGAAACATAGCCACCGAGAAAAGCATCAACCATCTGGCCGCTGCCGGGAACCAACGTCGCCTCATGCTCCTGGAAGTACCAACGTTTATTCCAACCATGTGCATTGATCCTACCGCTTTTTCCACCTGTGGCCGCCGGGGATGTGGAATGGTCCCACATGTGGCATGTAAAACACCCCTCCGCCCTTTGATGATCTAATATATTGTGCCACGCGAACTTGCTGCCGGTAGTTCCCGTAACGTAGGAAGAAGTCTTGTGACAGACCAGACAAAGCGGGGTTCCGCTAGCGCTACTGGCGATCGTCGCAACGAGCATCTTGTCGGAATTGGCCACTCCTGGTCCGGTATTATTGAGCGTAGACCCATGGGGACCGAGGGGCGAGGTGGCGGTTTCACTTCCATGGCAGTCGCTGCACCATACGCGCTTGTTTGTGCCCCAGGGCTCGTAGGTGGTTGTTGCATTCACAAACGTGTTGGTGGTGCCGCCCGGTACAATACCGTGGTAAGAAGAGTTTCCGGGATTGATCTCCTGTGCAATGTTGCGTTTTCCTACCTGCAGTGTCACGTATCCTGAATGGCATTTCAGGCACACCTGATATTCATCGGTGGGGGTTGCTACTCGCGCATAGACGGTGGGAGCAGCCCATGTGACGTCGTTATTCATCATCGTCGTAGGCGGTGTTGGCCATGTTGGCTCGATTCCCCACGTGCCCCGCAGCGCGCCTGAAATGCGCAGGCCGCCGCGCGTTGTCTTTGCGACGGAGGGTTGTGCCTGATGAGATTCGTGGCAGTCTTGACATTCCGCGTGGCGGTTGGCGCTCCCCAGGTCCGTTGGTGTTTCGCCGCCGCTTCTATTCTTGTGAAGTCCGTCGATCGTGTTAGTCGGATGCCTCCAGGTCTTCATCATCTCCGGCTGAATTCTGTTTGCTGCAGGCGCGTTCGCGCCGTGGCAGCCGGTGTTCGTTCCGTCGTAGCAACTATTCTGTTCGACCGCGCGTTGAAGGTATGGGGTTCCTCCACCGGAGTGCGATTTGTGGCAATTGCGGCAAGAATACTCTCCTACAGTCGTTGGAGCACCTCCGGCAGGCGTGTACGCCGCCGTGGAAGTACGATGGATCGAGGTCGCATAGTTAGTCTTATTATGACAATGCGTGCAGAGCCCAGCGTTGGCGTTGGACATCCGGAGGAATTTGGTCTGCTGATTGTCATGCGGATTGTGGCATGTGTGGCACTCCACACTTCCGGTTGATGCATCGGGATCGAGCCTCACTGCGGTTCCCCACGGCCAAGGGCGCACGACCAGTTCAGGATCCCTGGCATTGTCATAGAGAAAACCGACCGGGTGGTCATCCGTCAAGATGGTTCCAAGATGCCCCGCAGCACTCGCTGGCATAGTGGTGATGGGTGTGCCCGCCTGTGTCATAGAGATCGTTCCTGCCCCTCCTGGGCCCGGCAAGTTGTACACCGAACCGAGCGCGACCGTGCCATCGTGGCAACTCATGCAGAGTTTTGACCGCTGGTTGGGCTGTGCCGGTGATGGATAGGTTAGCGAAGTGAGGAAATCGCTGGAGTAGAGTGTGTACGTAGCCACGGTGGGTTGCTTGTTCCACAGTTGCGCTACGGTGGAGGAGTGGTGCGGCGTGTGGCAAAACGCACAGACCTGAGTCTCTGAGGCGGCTTTTATGGTGCCCGGACCGCCAGCGGAGAGGTTGTGCTTGGTGTCTCGTACGGAGACCTGACCAGAAAGATCCAGTGCCAGTAGGAAGGACCCTGTCAGCACAAGAAAGACTCTGCGATCATGTCTGCTTGTTCCGGACATCCTCAGAACGGG
>JBGFRR010000140.1:0-4008 GCA_041695045.1 Bacteroidota bacterium | reverse complement strand
CACGACTAACAGAAGATGGCTGGCACTTTGTTTATCGCATTGAGTTCATGTCTCCGCCATAGGCGGAACGGATAGGAGCTTGGTCACAAAGGGAACTGGTTAGACGAGAGAGGTTCTATCGCGCACTTGACTTTCAATATAGGAGCGGCAACAACGGCGCTCCCTTTGTTGATGGTGCTCAGGTAAAGCTTAGGAAAGAAATTATTGTGGTCACTCCATTTGTTTTGCCGCGGACTTGGTATTGCAGCGCCAGCCACGCGGAGAAATTGGTCGTTTGATAGCGTGGCTGTCGCCGCATCTTTTCGCCTGCCCCGAACAAAGCATCGGGGCACGCTTTAGCGGCAAAACAAACGGCGTTTTTGCTGCAAACGTTATGCGTCATTTGCGCCTGCGGAGGATAGAATAAGAGGGGGTGCGGTACTCTACGAAAGTATCTGAGCAAGCTGTTTTCTTGATGCGCCCAATGCCAACAACGACCGAATAAGTAAATCAAGTGAAACCGATGGATCACCAGCTTCCATCTTTGCCACACGAGATTGGCTTGACTTCAATCGTCGGGCAAGTTCGTGTTGCGTTAATTTCTTCTTTCGTCGCACCTCTTGGAGGTTCTTGCTCAATGCCAACTTCAGTTCAATATACGCAGCTTCTTCCTCCGAGAGATTCAGAAACTCCTGAACAGTTCCAAATCTCCAACCTCTGGCTTCAAGCCGACGGCGTTTTGCAGATTTCATATTCTTGCTCCTTCACGTTGTATCATACATACGCAGACGCTGTTGACAGTTTCGAATTACTTCCTTTGGCGTCTTTTGAGTTTTCTTTTCAAAGATTTCCACCACAAGGATTGCATTGCTATCGATCCGATAAACGATGCGCCACGTTTTGGTTTCATCCACAACCCGAAGTTCGTGACAACGCTTACCAATCACTGGCATTGGGCGTGACTGTGGTAACGAGAGCTTCTCGCCCATTTGCAGCCGACGTAGCAGGTAACCAGCTTCAAACCGTGCTTGGCGGGAAAACGGCGGTGTTTTTATTTCGCCATGTAGCCAACCAATCGGCTTTTTCGATGTTTGCATTCGGGCATAAGATATGTCATTATTGGTATATAGTCAACACGGCGCAAACGAACGGCTAACACGCCCAACAACGACGCTCTCCGCCTTCGGCGGATCGCTCCATTGCTTTTGGCGCGAGAGAATTAGTCGTTCATAGCGCCAAAAGCAACGGCGTTGTTGGGCGAGACGTTATGCGTCATTGGTTTGCTGCAGAAGTGCAAGTCAACTAACAGGAGTGTAGCTGCGGAGGGAGTCTGAGAACGGGCGGGCAGGAACGATATTTCACACGTTCTTAGGCCGCGTCCATTGCACGACGCGCTTCAAATAAGTCGTACGCCACTTGAAGGTTCATCCAAAATTCTGACGAGGTCTTCAACACACGAGACAGAAGAATGGCCGTCTCAGCCGTCATATCACGCTTGCCATTGATCAGCGTGTTCACCCGCTGGATCGGCACACCCATCTTCTTCGCAAGCTCAATCTGGCTCATCCCCATCGGTTTGAGGAACTCTTCAAGCAGAATCTCTCCCGGATGGGTCGGCCTTCGGTTCTTGGGAATCATACCTTTCATCCTTTCAGTGATAGTCCGTTATCAAAACGTCTTTCGCATTACCATCAATCCATCTGAACACAATCCGGTACTGATCGTTGATCCGAATGGAATGGTACCCCGACCATTTTCCTTTCAGCCCTTCCAATCGATTTGCCGGTGGAACTCGAAGATCTCGGAGATCTGATGCAGCATTCAACATATCAAGCTTCCGTATTGCCACTGTCCAAACCGTTTGCGGAATTCGACGGGCTGCCTTTGAATCAACGCCATCATATATGTCTTCGGTCGTTCTGTCCGCAAAGTTCAGAATCACTGACTAATGATAACAATTTAACGGCATATGTGCAAATGACCATAATTTTCCCTTTTGTCGCGGACATTCTTCACCTGCCCGCCCGATCGCGGAGTCTCGACGGCAAGCTCACAACCGAAGTACAACAAACACGCAAACCAACGAACGCCTAACAAGCGTAAGCACGGCGCTCCCTTGTTCATATGGCTCAGCGGAAGCTCTGGAAAGAAACGGTTGTGGTCGCTCCATTGTTTTTGGCGCGACTTGGTATGTGCGCTCCGCCGCAAAAGAATGAATCGTTTGATAGCGGCTCCGCGCACTCATCTTTGAGCAGCAAAAACAACGGCAGTGTTACTGCAAACGTTGGCCGCAAGGCGCCGGAGCCGAATCAGAGGAGGCTCAGATAGTCCCGAGCACCGTGGAGAATACGATGCACGTAGATCGTCTGACTTTCGATCGTGTAGAAGATGAGATAGTTCTCAACAACGAGGTAGCGATATCCCACGCGGATCAGTTCTTCCTCGTCGGGGATTCGCCCAAGGTGTGGATGTTTGGAGAGAAGCCTGAGGCTCTTTTCAATCTTTGTCGTAAGCCGCTCAGCTGCCGAGGGTCTGTCGGCAGCAATGTAGGTGACAAGCTCAGTGAAGTCCTCTTCGGCAACCCGCAAGAGTCGGACGCTATACTTAGGCCGACTCACGGATGCGTTTTCGAAGGTCCTTCATCACCTGAGAAAGTGTGCGGCCTTTATCACCACTGGCCCGCTGTGCTTGAGCAACGGCCAGTTTCTTAAACAGGTCCAGCTTCAACTGGAGTTTGCCGTACTGAGCCATGGACATCACAACCATATCTCCTTTCCCGTTGCGGGTGATGAAGATTGGCTCGTCGGACTTGTGGGCGAGATCTGAGATTTCCTTGGCTTTGTTTCTCAGATCGGAAATCGGTTTAATGAGTGGCATCGTCTTCTCCTCTAAAGGTCGTAGCAAAATTATATCATTTACCTGACAATGTCAAATCACGGCGCCCTGCAACTAACAGGGGCGGCAACAACGACGCTCTCCCGCTACCGAATGAGAACAATGTTGGTGGCGGGATCGCTCAACGGTTTTGCTGCAAACGTTATGCGTCATGGCCGTGCGGGATAAAATCATGATCTTAAGATTCTTCAAATCCTTTCATTTTGCAGGCAAGCTGGGAGTGACGATTGCCGCTTGCTGCATAGCGTCCTTCTCCTGTCACAGACAAAACGAATCGTCCACGACACAACAGTGGACCGTAACAAGGCCGGATTCTACAGACACCGTTGACTTATCCTCACAGCAGCATGGTCAGGTTAAGATATTCGATAATCCTCGTTTCCCTATAATCTTTGTGTATCCAAGCCAATTCGAGGCGAGAGTCGTCAGAAGTGACTATTGGAAGAACTGCGATTCATCTCTTGCTCTCGGATATACCGCAACTGTCTATTCGCAATGCGATACCTGCGAAACAGCCGATTCGAGCTTGGCCTTCATATCTGTGCTGGACGTACATTTTGCAAAGGCGAGCTTTGAAGAAATTGCCAATCAAGAAGGCTTCGAGAGAGGTAACGTTCACGATTACGATTCTGAGCCAGACACTTCTGCCGTCGAATCAGAATCTTGGGTTATTCTTGGAAGGCAAGGAATGCGGCAAGAAGCCTCTGTTGTTGAGCTCCCAAAATGGAGGGGACTCGAAGGGTCAAACTTTACAGGTGTTTTTCGCAGACAAGGTGGATACGCCGGGCTTGTCGATTTCTCAAAGATGTTTCTTACCCGTTCGCTGAACGACAGCTGCGCTATCGTCGCTTCCTACTCTAAGGGTCCACTTTTGTACGTTGAAGACTCCTATAAAGAAATTCCATTCGAGCGTCACGATTTCTTCGGGGTCGTCACATCAATCAAATTACGAACACAACAGTAGGTTTCCCTGAGCCATTCTCAGTTAGGACTTCCGCACGGCAATGAACGCCTAACAGAACCTATATTGAAAGAGAAAGGTAGGAAGACGCGCGGGAAGATGCGGTGAGCGGTACAATGGAAAACCTCCTCGTCGCAAGTTAAGTTGGGGAATCAATGTTCCCATTAACTAAG
>JBGFRR010000048.1:0-4049 GCA_041695045.1 Bacteroidota bacterium | reverse complement strand
CCACGCCCGCCGACGGAATCCGCGGGGATGCGTGTTACACAAAGCAGGAAAAGGAATTCGCCGCCTGGCTCGACGCCGTGTGCACGCGCCACAAGGCGAAGCGGAATTTCATGCAGCGGTTGGACCACAGCCTGGATACATCGAGCAAACACGGTTCGAAATGAACGACCATGTCCCGCAACCTCATTATGACAAATGATCACACGGCGTTTCCCCCGGATCGTTAGGGTGGCGTATGAAAGGAGAGGCTGACGTGAATTTTCAGAAATTTTTCCAAGCGGCGACGCCCGATAAGAGAAATCCGGACGGATTCGAGCCTATGGGATGGCAGTGTCATATGGCTTGCGGCAAGGATGCTGATCTGAGAAATCCTCAGACGCTGAAGGGTGGAGTGGAGTGCCGGTCCCTTCTAATTGATATTCCAACCGGTGGCGGCAAGACGGCAGGTATAGTTTTAGCTTGGTTATGGAACTGCATCATCCTTAATAACCCCAAGTGGCCTAGGCGGTTGGTGTACTGCCTGCCAATGCGGACACTGGTGGAGCAGACCTCTGCGAACGTCTCCTCATGGTTGAGAAGTCTAGTTAACCATGCCACAAAGCTCGAAATCGGTAACGATTCGCTAGATGATCTCAACTGGCTTGTTGAGCACTCGCCGATCATTCTTATGGGTGGTGAGGAAAACGCACTGAAAAAATCGGAATGGGACCTCTATCCTGAGAAACCCGCCATTCTCATCGGCACGCAAGACATGCTCCTTTCTCGCGCTCTCAACCGTGGTTACGGCATGAGCCGGCAGCGTTGGTCCATGCATTTCGGACTGCTAAACAACGATTGCTTGTGGGTTTGTGACGAGATCCAGCTGATGGGGCCGGGTGTAGCGACGGCGAGTCAACTGGAAGCGTTCCGCAATGCCGATACCGACGGGTCTAGTCCCCGTGGCTTCGCATCCTTTTTCGGTTCTCGTTCGATTACATGGTATGCGTCGGCTACGTCGAGTTTGAATATTCTTGAGACGCGCGAATGGCGCGGTAATCAGCGGTCTGGTGACTTTGTCTTTTCGCTAACAGAACCGGAGAAGGCCGAAACCACATCCACCATCGGCCGCCGCAGGCTCGCCCTGAAAAGTCTGGAAGTACGCCAGGATTGGCACTTCGGGCAAAAGCAGCCGCCTGATGAGAGAGTGTCTGACATCATCGTTCGTCATACGGAGTTGGTGACCGCGCTTCAAAAACACAATGCACCGGTTGAAGTGCCTCGCCGTTCGCTGATCATCTGCAACACGGTGGATCGTGCCGTCACCCTCTTCGACGTGTTGCGCCAGAAAAAGTACGCGGGAGAACTCCAGGGTACTGACCTCGTATTGCTTCATTCACGTTTTCGGCCAGAGGACAAAGAGGCTCAAACAGATCGGCTGAAGCCAGAACATCTTCAAAGCTTTTCTAATGGTCAAATCGTAGTGTCCACGCAAGTGATCGAGGCCGGTGTGGACCTTTCGAGCGGCGTTCTGTGGACGGAGGTCGCTCCCCTTTCATCTTTGGTACAACGCCTGGGGAGGCTCAATCGTGCTGGAGAGTTTGGGTCGAACGGACAAGCATCTTACGGCTGGATGCCGGTCGCCGTGATTGTTGGGTTGGAACTGCCTGATGTCCCCGAAAAACCAAAAGACGCCAAGGAGAAGGCAGAAAAAGAAAAAGAGGTCAAGAATCGTCATCTTCCCTACGACCAGCACTTCTGTGATCGGGCTTGGGAAGCTCTACCTCGACTCAGTGGCGATGCTTCTCCTGCCGCGCTTGAAAACATCCGGGACGCCGTTGCCGGTTCCATTGAGCGTTGCCCTTACTCTCTTCAGCGGCACGAATTACTCGATTTCTTCGATACCGACAGCAACCTTTCTTTGGGTTACACGGACGTGTCGCCCTTTGTTAGGGGGTTGGATGAAGATACTGACGTTTACGTGCTTTGGCGCGAGTGGGAAGGTGATCCAAACGATAGCTTCAGGGGCGATATTGGACGCGATGAAGTGTGCTCCGTCCCGTTCAGCCGATTGAATAATAAAGAGTACGGGTTTGCCAACTGGCGGCAAGGCTGGCTATGGCGCGGAAGGGAGCGCGGCAAGAAAGGCGGCTGGGTTCAAGCCGGCGCCCAAGGCATAACTCCTGGCGCAACCCTCCTGTTGCCGATAACTGCTGGGGGATACGCTTCAGATCGTGGTTGGACCGGAAAGAGCGACGACAAACCGACCGACCTATATCAGCCGCCGGAATATCCGACGGATGAAGATGCGCTCTCCTACCTAAACCACGGCTGGCGGTCCATTGCTGACCACGTGCGCGATGTCCGCGACATGTTGCGCGATATTCTCGATGCCTTGCCCAGCGATGGCTTTATCACACCAGCAGAGAAAGAGGCGTGCCTTGAGGGCGCGCTTTGGCACGATATCGGAAAGAATCATGAGAAATGGAAGAGCGCTGCAATCGAGGCGTTGAGCGTGGCCGGCATTGAGCCACGTCCCGATTACCTGCCACTTGCCAAGTTTTCACTTTCCGATAGTCCAACGCTGAGGGACCAAGACGGCAATCCTCTTTCCGGGAAAGCGCTGCGACGCGAAATTTACCGGCTCAGAAATCTCTTTCGCCCTGGCATGGCCCACGAAGTGGCGTCTGCGCTCGCCTTGCGGCAGCGACACATTCAAAAACTCGAACACCTGCGTTCGCCGGTGACGACGGATGAATACCTTTTGCAACTCTTGTCTGAATACCTCGTGATGAGTCACCACGGCTATGTCCGCAAGGTTCTGCGAGACGAAATTCCCAAGAATCCAAAAGACGCAAAAGCCGCCGATACCGTACGCGGTGTGACGGAAGGTGATCCACTTCCTGCCATCACAGTCGATGGCGAGGAATTCGGTTGTGCGGCGCTTTCGGTGGATTGCCGCCGCATGGGTCGTGATGCGAATGGATATGAGAGTTACACACGCGGCGTCCTGCGCCTGCTCGATCATTACGGTCCCTTCCGTCTTGCCTACCTGGAAACGCTCCTTCGTGCGGCGGATGGTAGAGCTTCAAAGGCGATCTCGATCGAGGCGAGCATTGAACGAACATCTGAGATGAAAAAGGAGGCGAATTAATGAATTCCGTTCCCATCACCGGCTGTCGGCACGACGTCCTTGGACAGAATCTCAAGGCAATTGGTCTTCTGCGCGCACTTGCCACCTGCGCCGAACCGGAACATCGTGATAGTGAAGCCGAAGGCTGGTGGGATCTGGACAGGGCGTGTTTCTGCGTGCGATCGGAAAAATATCCGAGCGAAGAAAGCTTGGTGAAGTTCTTCGCGCAGCACTACCAGCCAACCCCTATATTCTCGCCATGGAATACCGGCGGGGGATTGGACGAAAAACAGGAGGTCATCTTCAAGATAGATCCGCGACCCAGGGATGACTTCTTGCGAGTACACGGCGCTACCCTAGCTGCGCATGGATACATTCCGGAAAAACACTCTTGGAAGAACGGAAAACTCACTTTTACACTGAAGAGCGGTGAATTCCGGCTCGAGACTCCAGAAGAAATCGAATTCCGCGTAGAACAGACCCGAGGTAAACGTTCCAAGCCGAGGGTAGTCATCCAATGGGCCGGCTCAGTGTTGGAAGCCTTTTCTAGTTTCCTGCGAGAGAACCTTTCTCGGATCGAAGAGGCGGCAAGCGTACCTAAAGCAACGAAGAAGAAGCTGGAACAGGCAGAATTTTCCGGAGAAGAGGTCTGCTTCACGGTCAAGTCGCTGGAAGCGATTAATGCTCTGAAATTGCCGGCAGGAATTGTTCGAGAGATTCGGACAAAAACCTCTGGCGAGAAAGCGACCATCGCCGTGTTGCAAAAGCAGATGGCGGGTGATGACAATATCGTCAAAGCGATCGAAGCGGGCCGACGCCGGTTCTTAGAGTTTCAAGCGGTAGATAATGCTGAACAGAAACGCAATGTTTTCGAGTCTTTTCGGGACGAGCTACCGGACTCAGGCGTTCTGGCGATGGACGCTATCCTGACATCTCGGGC
>JBGFRR010000147.1:0-4063 GCA_041695045.1 Bacteroidota bacterium | reverse complement strand
GTTTCAATTCCACTCTGGTGCGATTCAAACCCGCCAAAAACCCGCTAAAAAATATGCCCTTCGGCATTCCTAAAACCCCCTTCGTCGTCAGCCCCCAATAGTGCAAAAACCCCCAGGGTCCGACGACAAAATGCTCACTACACTACAAAAACGCGTCCGGGGCGGACTTTTCCACCCCCATTACCTCCTTTTCAATGTCATAATTTGACCTAAGCTTGAAGAATAAAATCGAATCTTTGTCCGGCTTGATTCGCTTCTTCAACCCAATCTGCACCTCTTTGAACTTCCCCTCCGTCAGCTCACCTTCGAAAACGCTATTCTGGATCCAATGCAAATACCCGCGCAGGAATTTGCACACCTTTGCAACCCGCTTCTCTTCGACATCATAGACAATGATCACATACATCCTTGATCTCCGCCGATATTGATCACTCTACCACCATGCTCTGAACGCCTTGTACTCCTCTCTCGCCATCAAATGATTCACCAGTTTGTATGCTTCCAATCGGATCAAGTGCCGGTACGAAACATTACGCCCCAGCCCGCGATGCTTGATGGTCGTCTTCAAACGATCATCATACTCCTGCAGCACAATCTTTCGCCCACCCTCTTCGAGGTAACAAAAATTCAGCTCCTTCCGAAAGTGCTTTTCCTGGATCTGCTTCGTGTTTAACAGTTTGAAAATAAGCTTATCCGCCAGGATTGGTTTGAAGATTTCAGCCAAATCCAGTGCAAGCGAGTACCGCCGCTCTCCGGGTCCATGCAAATAGCTCACCGTTGGGTTCAAATGCGTATGGTAAATCTCGCTCAACACCGTTGCATAAACCAGTCCGTTGCAGAACGAAATCAGCGCGTTGATGGCGTTATCCGGCGGACGCTTTACGCGCTTTTCAAGCGCATACTCCTCACCGACAATAGCACCCCAGCACCGGTAGTACCGCTCACGAATATTCCCCTCAATGCCCATGAGCTCCTGCGTTGTAGGGATCTCTTTCAGCGCGGCACGGAGCGACTCGATATCCGCAATAGCCTCCGTAAAGACGCTTGTGGAGTTCGAGAGAAGAACGGCTTCATTCTCTTTTTGCCGCGACGGATTGAGATAGTATTGAAGATTTTTCAGGATGTTGAACGAGGCGGCATCAACAATCTCCCGCGCAATGGCGAGCCGTTTCTGCGGATCGAGGAACGCGCGCACCTGCTCCACAAGTGTGTGGCCGGAGGCGAGGTAGTCGCGCGGCGTAAACGTGCCGGCATAGTGACCGTAGTAATTGAACAGATGCAAGGGAATCTTCTGCTGAGCGAGAAAGTTGAAAAAGCGCGTATTGAAATCTAATTCGCTGAAGCAGTAGAAAGCCTCAATGTCCTGAACCGGAATTGGTTTCCGCACCACACGACCGGTCTGCGGGTCTTTTGCCGATTCGTCCGTATAACCGGCAAGGAGTTCCTCATCAATGGCCGGATCGGTGGTGATGGGAAGGGTATTCCCGTCATCATCGGTTGTTGTTTGAGCAGGCTCGAAGTAGATCGTGTTTTCCTTACGCCGAAGTCTGCCGGAGGTCATGATGTAGTAGGGGCGTTTCATGAAGTATGGAAAATGAAAAATAAGAGAATGGAAAATAACAAATGGAAATGATCAAACTGCCAAGAGCAAAAGAAAGAGTGCGACACTTGTCAGCTTCAAACCCCGGATCGTTCGTAAGTATGCTGAAAACTTCGACAACTGCGCCGAGATTTGGGTAACGCTTTCGTAAGCGGGAGGCCCTCCGCTGTAAAAGAATAAATCAGTGCCGTTAATTTGCGTGCGTCCTGCCATACCGGCATTTCCTCAAATGTCTTGAAACGCATGACGTTCTCCTGTTTGATATTTGGCATTTGCTATTTTCTATCCTATCCAACACAGCTCAAAATAGCTGCAGCTTCTGCAAAACTTCTTGTTAATGCGTTCTGGCGGAGTTTCCCGCGCAACGACCGCTGTCACGTCGGCCAGGATCCGTTGTAATTCCGTTTCGCGTTCCGGAGTAAGTTTAACGGAAACCTTTTCGCGAAGCTTGGGATAGTCGAGCTCTCCCTCCAGTCCGGAAACGCCTTTCTGCTTCAGATACCAGAGATAGTACAGAATCTGCCAGACATGGGCCTCTTCTTTGCTGTCCGATTTTTTGACCTCGTGCAAAATGCCATTTCGTTCGTCAATCCAATCGATGACGATGGTGCCGTCAATGTCGATTCCTTTGTCTTTCCGTTCGTAGCTCGATTCGTCGATCAGCTTGCCCAGAAGAACCGTGTCGGACGTGTGCTCCATGTTAATGCCGCGCGCAAAGAGCCAGAGTTTACGATGGCAGACAAAATAGTAGTTGATGCGTGTTCCCGTCAGCATACTGGGTTCTCGTTTCCGGCTACGCACTTGACTTCATGGTGCACAGTTTCTATATTACCCGAAAATTGTTATGACAATTTTCTATAGTTATAGAAATGCGATATTTGACCGCCGAAATAGAACGGCTCCTTGCTGAAGAACGGAAGATGAGTCTCATCGCTGGGCCACGACAGGTTGGCAAAACCACCCTCGCGAAGCATCTTCTTACACGATCGAAACAGACTTCGGCCTATTTCAACTGGGATATCGCTGCCGACCGCCAACTCATCCTGAAGCACCCCGACGATTTTTGGATGCGAAAGGAGGCGCTCACCAAACCGCCGCTCCGACTCGCACTGGACGAAATCCACAAATTCCCACGCTGGAAACGATTCCTGAAAGGGTTGTATGACGCGCACCGGGACAATCTCCAGATTCTGGTCACCGGCAGCGGTAAGCTCGATGTGTACCAGCGAGGTGGCGATTCGCTCTTCGGTCGCTATCATCTCTATCATCTCCATCCGTTTACCGTTGGAGAGTTGCTCTCCCCTGATCGATCATTTGTTTCCACGCCCGACTCTTTCGTGGAGCAGATTCTGGATTCAGAAAGCACCTCCGCCCACACCGAGGCGCTGGAGGCGATTGAACGATTCACCGGTTTCCCGGAGCCGCTGTTTGCAGAAAGCGAAGCCCGCTTGCGCCGATGGGCGCGCTCACACGAGCAGCTGATCATTCGTGAAGAGCTCAGAGACCTGACAAGAATTCGTGAGCTTGGCCTAATCGAGTCCCTGGTCAGTTTATTGCCCGAGCGCATCGGGTCACTGCTTTCTGTCAATGCCCTCCGTGAAAATCTCCAGGTTCGTTTTGAGACGGTCCAAAACTGGCTTGCCTCTCTTGAACGACTGTTTTTTTTGTTCACTATACGGCCGTATGCAGGGAAGCTGGCAAGAACACTGCGTCGGGAAGAAAAAGTGTATCTGTTTGATTTCACTGCCATTCGCGATTCGGCGGCGCGGTTTGAGAACCTGGTTGCCCTGCATGTGCTCAAGTTGTGCCATCTCTGGACGGAATCTGGACACGGCGACTTTCAGCTTTTTTATGTACGCGACCGTGAAAAACGAGAAGTGGATTTTCTCATCACGGAACACCGAAGGCCGTTTGCGTTGATTGAGGCAAAATTGACTGCGAGCGAGGTTGACTCCTCGCTGCGATACTTCACCGAGCGGCTGAAACCGAAGTATTCCATCCAGATCGTCCGGACACCGGACCGATTCAAGAACGCGTTCGAGACTCACGGCATTCTCCTCACGCCTGCTTCACAAGCATTGGCGGTGATGTAGGACGGAATGGTATTCCGTCCGAAATTGACGGTGTGGTCAGATTGCCAATCTGACCTACAGCAGCCCCAGCTTTGCGTAGCTCCATGGCCATTGCTCCCAGGATTGTACGAAGCCTGCTTTGACCGGATTGTTGAGCACATACCAGATCGTGCGTTCGAGTTCATCGGCCTTGCGGATGACGTGGTCGTACGATTCGTACTGCCAGAACTGACCGTTGCGCCTCAAAGCCGCATTGCATTTGAGCGCAGTATACCATTTCAAGTTTTCGAGAATACGGGATAATGGAGTTGATGAATCTTGGGGCTTGTAGGACGACCAGTCTGGTCGTCCTACATGAATAACCATGTGCACATGATTGGGCATGATACAA
>JBGFRR010000157.1:0-4094 GCA_041695045.1 Bacteroidota bacterium | reverse complement strand
CTTGTTCCGAGGGAGCCTGCCTGCCCTGTCTGCCCTGCCTGCCGGCAGGCAGGTTGTACTCCCGAGGACACAGAAACAGTCGGCGAGGGGTGACAACAGTCAGTTCGGGAGTTTAACTCCCTCATAACAAGTCAATTGAAAACTACGCGGAGCGTCGGCAAGTTTGTTCCCACGCAGAGCGTGGGAACAAGCAAACGTAGGTCGGGTCTCCAGACCCGACCCTATGAATCTCGGATGTTGTTCGGGACAGGCCCCGCTCTATCCCGCTAGAAGGCAGCGGGACACAAAAAACGTGCAAAACGAGCGGGATCTTCAACATGCCTTGCCCCTACTGTAGGTCGGATTTCCCGCCATCATTCTATCGATGCGAATCCGTGAAATCCGCGTCAATCCCTCCAATCTGCGTAGTTGCAGGTCATTGCAAAATCCGCTATACTCCACCATCCGTGAGGTCGGCCGATCCGTATGAAACGCACTACAGCCACACGCTCTGCACCGCGTCCCGCCCCGACAAGGTTAGGGCGGGGCGTCTCTGCTCAGCAAGAGATCAAGCGCCTGCGCTCGCTCATCCAGGCGTCGCAGATGCTCAACTCCACGCTGAACCTCGACAACCTCCTCACGATCATCCTCGACCTCGCCACTGCCAACCTCAACGCTGCCCGCGGCACAATCTACCTGATCGATGAACAACGCCAGGAACTCTGGTCGAAGGTCCTCAAAGGAAACGACCTCGTTGAGATTCGTCTCCCCATCGGCACAGGCATCGCCGGCACAGTGGCGAAGACCGGCAAAACGGTGAACCTCGAAGACGCGTGGAAGGACAAGCGCTTTTACTCCGGGTTCGACGTCAAGTCCGGCTTCAAAACCCGCAGCATGCTCTGCATGCCGATGAAGAACCGCGAGGGGAAGATCATCGGCGTGTTCCAGATCCTCAACAAGCATGACGGAGTGTTCGACAAACGGGATGAGGCGTTTCTCGACGCGTTCTCGGACCATGCCGCGCTCGCCATCGAGAATGCCAGGTTGCACCAGGCCATCGTTGAGAAAGAGCGCGTGGAGCGAGAGATTGAAATCGCCGGAGAGATCCAGCGTCGACTGTTACCCACGGAGATTCCCGTTCTGTTGAACTACCAGCTCGATGCGACGGCTATCCCCAGTAAGACCGTTGGGGGCGATTACTTCAACATTATCCCGATGAAGGATGACCGCTGCTTGCTCGTTGTGGCAGACGTTTCAGGAAAGGGTGTCCCCGCCGCGCTGCTCGTTTCGACGCTGCACGCCTCGTTGCAAGCGTATCTTCAATCGGAAAGCGACTTAGCCTCGCTCAGCAAAAAACTGAATCGGCTGGTTTATGAGAACACCAGCCCCGAGCGGTATATCACATTTTTCATCGCTCAGTTGAATCTTCGAGAGCACACGCTCTCCTATGTCAATGCCGGCCATAACTTTCCGTATCATGCGTTGAAAGGACAGAAGGCGTTGGCGCAGTTGAGTGCCGGAGGCCTTCCCCTCGGCATGTTTGAATTAGCGGAGTATCAGCAGTCGTCGGTGCCGTTCGGGGAGCAAGACCTTATGGTCTTCTACACCGATGGCGTGACGGAGGCGATGGATGAGCGTCAGAACGAGTACAGCGAAGAGCGGCTGCAGCATCTCGTGGAGCGGCATGCCGACCGGAGCGCTCCCGAAGTGAAACAGATTATCCTGGACGATGTGAAGAAGTTTACCGGCAATGAGCCGCAGTCCGACGACCTGACGCTGATGGTCGTTAAACGGGCACGGTAATTGGCCTTGCGAAGGTTCTCAAGGAAAACCTCTCCCCCTTATAGGGGGAGAATGAAAGAGGGGGTAGCAAGAACGACCCCACCTTACTCCTCCCCTATGAGGGGAGGAGATTGTTGAAAAAACCAAAGAGGGGGTTGAAACAGTAGGTCGGGTCTCCAGACCCGACCCTATGAATCGGATTAACTCGTTCCCACGCAGTTTACCCCGTCCGCTCTTTGGCGGGGCATGGGAACGGAAAACCCCCTTGTTCCGTAGGTCGGGTCTCCAGACCCGACCCGTAGTGCGGAACTCCCTCTCGGAAAAATCTCTCCCCTTCGTAGGGGGTTGTACTCCCGAGGGCAGATGTTGGTTCGGGATGTTGTTCGGGAGTATAACTCCCTCACAACGCTCAACCTGACAGCGCCTCCATTAAACATTCCCCCACCGCGTGTGTCCAACAAGTGCGTAGTTCCCGACCTGAATGACCGCAGCCAGCGATGCCGAGCTTCTGAAACGCTTTCGCGGGGGGGATGAGTCAGCCTTCACCGAGCTGATTCATCGCTATCGTGAGAAAATCTATTGGCTGGCACGGCGGTTTCAGAACGACCACGACAGCGCCGACGAGGTAACGCAGGAAGTCTTCTGCAAAGCATACGAATCGCTCAAAGACTTCCGCGGTGAGTCCGGGGTCTATACCTGGCTGTATCGCATCACGGTGAATGCGTCGTTGAACGCGCTGCGTCGGCATCACGTGCGGTCCGCCTTCGGCGGATTGAGGTTAGACGACTATACTGAACACGAAGCATCCGGTGACGACCTGCCCGATGAGGCGGTGGAGAAGGAAGAGCGGCGTGCGCTGATTGAAGAGGCCATCCAGAGACTGCCGAAACAACAGAAAGCCGTGTTCATCCTGCGCTACTACGACGAGTTATCGTACGAGGAGATCGCACACATCCTGAAGCGGTCGGTCGGGGGGCTGAAAGCGAATTACTTCCATGCGTTAAAGAAGATTGGAGCGTACGTCCGGCGTGCGGAACAATCACGTAGATCATGAATTGGCCGACTACCTTGCAGGCCGCGTCGATGACGGCACGCGGTCGGCAATCGATGCGCACTTGAAGGGGTGTGTAGCGTGCCGCGAGGAGGCCGCTGCCCTGAGAACGGCGCTCGAGGCTTTGCCGGCACGGTCGTTTCTCGATCCCCCCTCCGCATATTTCTCAACAGTACCCGCTCGCGTTCGAATGCGACTGGAGCAGCCGAGGCGCGGGAGCTGGATCGGCTCTCCAATTATCGCAAGGGCCCTCGTGCCGCTTGCCACGGCCGTGGTGGTCATTGCGGTCCTCGTTGAGCTGACGACGATGGAGCGCCGTTCGATGATGGAAGAGCACAGCGTTCTTGCCGATCTTCCCGCTGAGTCCCGCACCGTGGGACTCGATGCCCTTCACGCGCAATACTTCTTCGACCACAGTCTACGTACGCAAGATCTCGCGGCATCGTTGCTTCCTCTCTCAACGCTGCACTCGGAGCTTGCACGGTTGCTGATGGACGCTCCGATTGAAGCAGCTCGCTGGACGGACATCGACACCCGCGAACTGTTGGGGGGATTGACCGAGCAAGAGCTCGAACGGGTGCTTGAGCGCCTGCAAGAAAGGACGTTCTTATGAAATACCTCGTGCTGTGCAGTCTCATCCTGCTTACCGCTGATCTGCTGTTTGCTCAACGGACGCAGCAGCCGCGGCGCGGCCCAGCGCTGGAACGAATCGAGCAACTCAGAAAGCTTCGCATGATGGAAGCAATGCGATTGGACGAGGAAACCTCCATTCGGTTCTTTACACGCTACAACAGGCATCGTGAGCGGTTGCGGGAACTGCAGGAACGGCGGGAAGCGCACATCCGCCATCTCGAAGAACTCAATCGGCAAGGAGCGTCGGCGGAGGAAATTGAGAAAGCGCTCGAAGAATTGCGTTCGTTCGATAGGGCGTACGCGGAAGCGCAAAATCAATTTGTGGAGGAACTGCGCGAGGTCTTGACACCGGAACAGCGCGCCCGCTATTTCATCTTTGAGGAAAATTTCAATCGCTTCCTTCGTGAGCTGATGCGCGATATGCAGCGCGAGCGCATGGAACGACGCCCTCTTCGCTGAACAGTACCCTCACGAAGCTTCTCAAGAAAATTCTCTTGCTCGTGTCCACGGTCTCCCTGCCCGAACGACACGTCGTTCAGTCAGGCGGGCGTGGGCACACTGCTGTAAGGCGCTCTGCGTCTGATTGTTACTGTCGCAGGAGCGATAGTGTCTGCGTTCCCACGCAGAGCGTGGGAACGAGTAAAAAACC
>JBGFRR010000116.1:0-23040 GCA_041695045.1 Bacteroidota bacterium | reverse complement strand
TCGAGCAACACGTATCGTCACTGAAGGACATGAATAAACAAGCATTGGTGTGTTCCCCTAAGGCAGGTAGATTGGTTGAGGGGAATATCAAAAACGGGGGGTAATGTCAAGGGAAAACTTTATGGCTCATGGCGACATGGTGTGGGTTGGGAAAAACAGCCGGATAGATGTACTCCGAACCTTGAACGTCCAGGAACATTGATGGACGGGACTTGATAAGCGACCCCCTCTTCATCTCCCCCTACCACGCGGAGAAATGCCCTGTCAGGGGGAGAGATTTCCGCTTGAGCAACCCCCCTCCAATGGGGTGTATAGGCTCCCGTCCTGTCCCCCTTCCTGCGCCATATCACCGTGTAGGGGGACGCGTCGCTTTTTGACGCAGGGGGTCATATTGCGCTCATGTGAAAAAAAATATGCAACCGAACGATGGATAAAACCGTTCTGTCCCCTCCGTCGCTTCCGTAGAGCTTGAGCTCCTACAACCCACACTTGCGAGCCATGAGCCAAAAAAACAAAGTAGGCCGAGGCAGTTTAGGTCCATGTGAACACGAGTGAATGGATAAGGTATGGACGGCGCCTTCATCCATCGAATAGACCTATTCACTCCTCCTTCATCAGCCCGTAGCGTTTCATCTTCGTGTAGAGGTGGCTGCGTTGGATGTCGAGGGCTTCGGCGGTCTTGGAGATGTTCCAGCGGTGAAGCTCGAGCTGCTTCCTGATGAACGCGGCTTCTGCGCGCTCCTTGAACTCTTGAAACGTTCCCCCCATATTGAGAATATCATCGAACTCGGAGCCGCTCTTCTGTCCGAACGACTCGAGCACTCGCACGTCAATCGCCGTGCCCTGAGAGAGAATCACCAGCCGCTCGACCGCGTTCCGCAGCTCGCGGACATTCCCCGGCCAATCGCGACGCATCAATGCTCTCAGCACATCTTCCGACACCTCCTTGAGAGCAAGGCCGTTGCGAGTGCAAACATCTTCGATGAACGCTTTGACGAGGGTCGGAATATCTTCCCGCCACTCACGCAGCGGCGCAATGCGGATGGGAATGACGTTGAGGCGATGATAAAGGTCCTCACGGAAATTCCCCTTCTTCACCTCCTCCACAATGTCTTTGTTTGTCGCCGCAATGACGCGCACGTCGACCGGAATCAGCTTGCTGCCGCCGACACGCTCGACCTTCCCCTCTTCCAGCGCGCGCAACACTTTCGCTTGAGCGGAGAGACTCATGTCCCCGATCTCATCGAGAAACAACGTGCCGCCATCTGCCTGCTCGAACTTGCCGATGCGCTGTGTTGTCGCTCCGGTGAACGCCCCTTTTTCATGGCCGAAGAGTTCCGACTCAATAAGCTCGGAGGGAATCGCAGCACAATTGACCTCGACGAACGGCTTGCTTGCCCGCTTGCTCTTCGTGTGAATCGCGCGGGCAACCAACTCCTTCCCCGTCCCGTTCTCACCTGTGATGAGCACGCGTGCATCGGTCGGTGCAACGCGGTCGATCAGGTTGAGCACTTCCCGGATCTTTACGCTCTCGCCCAAAATCTGTCGACGGCCTTCGACGACTTCTTCGAGCTTCTTGTGCTCGCGTTTGAGTCGGGCATGTTCCAGGGCGTTGCAAAGTGTGAGAAGAAGCTTATCGCGATCGAGCGGTTTGGGAAGAAAATCGTATGCGCCTAACTTCGTTGCCTCCACGGCAGTCTCGATGGTGCCGTGACCGGAGATCATGATGACAGGAAGCTCAGGCGTGCGCTCGCGAATCTTTTGTAACACCTCCAACCCGTCCATGCCGGCCATTTTGACGTCCAACAGCACAACATCCACCGGCGTCGCGTGCAACTGACGCAGTCCCTGCTCGCCGTTCTCAGCAAACGTAACGTCGTAGCGTTCGTATTCAAGAATCATCTTGAGCGAATCACGGACGCTTTTCTCGTCGTCAACCACCAGTACGGATTTCATCACTCGTGATCCTCGTGATTAGCAGGATGTTGAAAAACCCTTATGCATGAAAGTTGAACCGCAAAGACGCCAAGAGCGCGAAGAAATCTTATTGAAATCTGAAAGAAAAATAAGACCTGTCGGTTCACCGTGGCGCCCTTCGCGTCTTGGCGGTTTCCTTTTTCAACCTGTTAGTCCTCCCGCACACGCAAGCGGAGATAGTCGGACGGAAGGAGATTCTTCACATAGACAAGGTCAGTGCCGAATCGTTCGCCCTGCCGGTTTGCCCGGCGGTCGCGGGGATCGTCCACACCACCGACAATAAACGTTGCTTCGCCCTTTTCGATAAGGTCGCCGGCCGTGCGAGCAACATCGGGCGAGCTGACGTAGGCAAGATACGCCGAGCCGAAGAAATGCTGCAGCTTGTCTTTGTCGCCGTGCTCATCCTGCGGCGAGTCGTCGTAGATGCGAGCGGGAAGATTCTGAATGCGTGCGCGAAACAGACTGTCCTCTTCGAACGTCAGCGGCATAGACATCGTGCCGAGCGGACCCAAGTGAATGCCGAGCTTCCGATGCTCCATCGTCGCCACCATCGAAAGGAACAGCGCCCTGCCGATTTCGTATTCCACGAGTCGAAGCGCTCGCAGATAAATCGCGTCGACTGCCCGCATGTCGCCGCAAAGACGCATCAGCTCGGCGAACCGACGGTCGCGCACATAGGCGCGCATGGCGTTGACCTGGCGAACGAGGCGCGGTGTGAACGTTTCGCCGATGAACCCCCACAGAGAAAACCCCTTCTTCTCCTCCGTATCGAATTCCCACGAAAGACCATCCGGCCCAACGCCGCCTTCGCATTGCGCCAGAACATCGCTTGCGCGGATCGAACACGCGAGCAGGAGCACAAGGAAGAATCGCATCTTCATGGACCACGCCATGCATGCCTGCCTGTCGGCAGACAGGCACTGTGTCTGAGGATGTGCTTATGTCTGAATGACGCCCGGGTTGAACCGGGGAATCTCCGGATTGTGTGCTGCAACCTCGATGCCGCGCGCAAGCAACGAGCACGTTTCCACAGGGTCGATAATCGCATCGACCCAGAGCCGCGAAGCGGCGAACACGGGGTCAAGCTCGGCGTCGTAGCGCGACTGAATTTCGTTCAGCATCTCCGCTTGGCGTTCCTTGCTGATCTTCTTTCCGCCCCGCTCCATCGCTTGCAGCTTGATCCCTAACAACGTCTCGCTTGCTTGCTTGCCTCCCATCACTGCAATCTGCGCCGTCGGCCATGCAACGATGAACCGCGGGTCATACGCTTTGCCGCACATCGCATAGTTTCCCGCGCCGTAGCTGTTCCCCACTACGACCGTCAGCTTCGGCACAACGCTGTTGGCAACGGCGTTCACCATTTTCGCTCCGTCTTTGATAATCCCCCCATGCTCTGCGCGGCTTCCCACCATGAACCCCGTAACGTCTTGCAGAAATACGAGCGGGATGTGCTTTTGGTTACAGTTCATGATGAACCGCGCCGCCTTATCGGCGCTGTCGCTGTAAATCACCCCACCCACCTGCATTTCTCCTTTGCTCGTGCGAACGACCGAGCGCTGATTGGCCACAATCCCCACGGCCCATCCCTCGATGCGTGCATAGCCGGTAATGATCGTTTTGCCGTAGCCCGCTTTGTATTCGTCCATCTCACTCTCATCGACGATCCGCGCAAGCACTTGATACATGTCGTACGGCTTCGTGCGGTCGGCAGGGATGATGCCATACAGGTCGGCAGGATCGAACTTGGGCGGCTTTGGCGCCTCCCGGTTGAACCCTGCCCTCGGCCTGCTGCCGAGCTTGCTGAGGATGCTGCGAATCTTCTTCAAGCACTCGTCGTCGTCCTTCATCTTGTGGTCGGTGACGCCGCTGACCTCACAATGCACCGTTGCACCGCCGAGCGCCTCGTTGTCGATCTCTTCGCCGATTGCCGCCTTGACAAGATGCGAGCCCGCGAGGAACACATAGCCGGTCTTATCGACAATCATCGCTTCATCGCTCATGATCGGGAGATACGCGCCGCCGGCTACGCACGGCCCCATGATAGCCGCAATCTGCACGATCCCCATCGACGACATGACGGCGTTGTTGCGGAAGATACGGCCGAAATGTTCCTTGTCCGGAAAGATTTCGGATTGCAGCGGAAGAAAAACGCCGGCCGAATCGACAAGATACACAATAGGAAGCCGGTTCTCCATGGCGATCTCTTGCGCACGGAGATTCTTCTTGCACGTCATTGGGAACCACGCGCCGGCCTTGACCGTCGCATCGTTTGCGACGATCACGACGTCGCGACCATGAATCTTCCCGATGCCCACCACGGTGCCAGAGGAGGGCGCGCCGCCGTACTCTTCATACATCCCGTACGCCGTCAGGAGTCCGATTTCAACAAACGGACTGCCGGGGTCGATGAGTCGCTCGATGCGATCGCGCACGAACAGCTTCCCCTTCTGCCGGTGCCTGGCAATTGCTTCCGGTCCGCCGCCTTGCTTCATGTCCGCTTCTTTCTTCCGAAGCTCGCGGAGAAGGCCCTTGAGAGAGTCTGCATTGTTCTGAAACGCGGCGTCGCGCTTGATTTCGCTTCCGATGAGAGCCATCAGCGTCCTCCACGGAGTGAATCGGCGGCGGGTTGTTGGAGCATGATTTCCGACCAGATGAGAGAAACAAGATCGCGCGCGGCCTGGTTGCGTGGGTTAATCATCGTCGTCTGCACGGCGTACCCGAGCGCGGAGTTCAGCTTGCCTAACTCGTACATCGTGTTCGCCATCCGCAGCCGTAAGAACTCTTCCGGCATGGATTCCGGTTTCGGATGTGCTCGCAAACGAATATCCATGACGCGCGTGAACTGCTCCGCCGCCTTCGCGTACTGTTGCACGCGAAAATAATACTCGCCCAACCGGGAACGATACACATCTAACGTGTCCGGCGCGAGTTCCACCGAACGCGTCAGCAGCGACTCGAAGCGGCTGCCGTCGAAGCCGGTGAGCGGATTTGCAAACGCACGCTCGGCAAGGAACGCCGTCCATGCGTAACGCTCGAGGGCAGATGGATCGATGGGCGAGAGCGATGCCGCCGCCTTCCAGTACTGCACACTCAACTCAGGCCGATTCAAGCGATCGGCAGTGGTTGCTAAGCGCCGTGTTGCTTCCACGTCGGAGGGATGGCGTTGGATGTATTTCTGCAACACGCCAAACCCGAACGATGCATCGCCCCGTCCCGGAGTCGTGTGAAGCATGCCGATGTTACGCATTTCTTCATCCGTCAGCGAGCGCTGCTTGAGAAGCTCGACCAGCAGAGTCGAACCGGCGTTGAAGACCTTCCGCTCATCGAACTCTGCAAGCTTCCGCACGCCGCGGTTTTGAAACTGCGCGCGTGGAGCCCAGTACTCTAACCGCGGGTGGTCTTCCGTGTTGACCGGGCCTTCAGCCGCATATTGGGGAACTCGCTCCGGCGAGAGCATTTGCAAGGATAGAAGCGACGGCGCGTCGTGAATAGCGATGCGCCGAAGGTCGAACTGAACGCGCTCATGCCTGATGCGGTCCGCAAGGCGCTGCCAATCGAGCGTGACCGGTGCGTGCGAACCGACGAGAATCACATCCTTTTCGAGTGAATGCCAGATCGTCGTATGAGGAAACGACTCGGCAAACGTTCGCACGACCATCTGGAACGTCGGGTCGTCCATTTCGTAGAGATGGAACCACTGTACCATCAGGCCGGCGGGGTTGAGCCGCTCGCGACACCGCGCAAAAAACTCCCGCGTGAAGAGATTCCCCACGCCTGCAACCCACGGGTTCGACGGCTCGCTGACGATGAGGTCATACCGCACATCGGTCAATCGCATGTACGCCAACGCATCGTCCACGATGAGCTTGACGCGCGGGTCGGCTAACGCGTTGAAGTTTGTCGCTTCAAAATATCGAACCGCTTTCACCACTTCCGGAGAAATCTCCACGCACGTTACCGATTGGACGTCATGCGTGAGAATGCTTCCCACCGTCACGCCGCTTCCCAATCCAATCACCAGCGCGTGCTCGACCGAAGGATGGAGGAGCATCGGCAGCTGTCCAAGCAAGACTTGCGTCGGGAGGTCGCCGCGTTCACTTGCATCCGCCTTGCCGTTGATGTAGAGAACATGTTCCCCTCCTTCTGCATCCCGTGACCGAACAACCGCTACTGTGGCTGTGACTCCTTCCTCATAGAAGAGAACTTCCCGGTTCATCGTTCTCTGCAAAAACTCCTCATAGCTCTGCGGCGGCGACACATTTCCGCTGATCTGCCGATAGATTGCAGAGAGCATGACAGACTGAGTCCATGACGGAACTGCGATGACGTAGAGTGCAAACACGCCCACAACCGCAGTGCCGATGACAACGCGACGCACACGCGCTACTCCCGAGCTCGTAGCCAGAACGATAAAGCCGAGCGCGGCGTTGATCGCCACGCCTACCTCAATCGTATGCTTGATACCGACGGTGGGAATGAATACAAAACCGGCGGCGAGTGAACCAAGCACAGTGCCCAGCGTGTTGATGCCAAACGCCGTCCCGACAGAACGACCGAGCACGCCTACCGAACGCGATGCGATACGGCTGGCGACGGGCAACATCATGCCGAGGAAGACCGTTGGTACAACCATGAGCGCAAAACAGAGGAGAAACTCCGCCGTCAGAAACGCCGCGTAGCCGGCATCCGTACGAGAGAATACGGTGCTGATCTGCCAGAGATAGTACGGGACGCGGCCGTAGAGCGGAAGCGTTGCGATCAGTGATACGGCGGCGCCGAGCTGACACACGGCAAGAAACGAGAACAGATTCTTGATGCTTCGGATGAACTGCGATACGAACAAACTGCCGGCCGTGATGCCGGAGATGAACGCCACGAGCATGAGCGAGTAGGAGTACGTGGACGAACCGAGAATCGGGATGAGCAGTCGAACCCAGCCGACCTCATACACCATGGCTGCAAAACCCGACCCGCCTGCAACGAGAAGAGCGATGCGGATTTCACGGTCGGAGAACATCTGCACTGGTTCCTCAGGTTGCGCGAGGGAAGACACAACAACGTCTTCAACCCGCATTCGCGCAAACATGATCGCAAGCGCGCCGAGGATGATGTTTACGAAGGCTGCGACGTGCAGTGTGATCGACAGTCCCGTGAGAGGAATGAAGAAGAGCCCGCCAAGCAGCGAGCCCGCGACCGCACCAAAGCTGTTGAGGAAGTAGAGGAGAGCAATGTTCCGCCCCGCCTCCTGTATGTTCGTTGAGACAAAGCGGACGAGCACCGGCAGCGTTCCGCCCATGAGGATGGTCGGAACGAGCAGCGTCGAAAGACTGACAACGAGCTTGACTGTAAGAACGGCAATGCTGTCGCTGGGCAAACCTGCGCCGCGGACTGTTGCAACGAACAGCGCTTTCATCAGTTCGAGCAGATACGGGTACAGCAGGCCGTAGAGACCGATGCCGACCTCGAGCCAGCCGTAGAGGGCAAAGGGAGAACGTGAGCGATCCGCCGTCCGTCCCCACACGAACGCGCCGATGGCAAGCCCCCCCATGAACGTCGCGAGCACAACGGTTTGCGCGTAGGTTGTGCTGCCGAGGAACAAGGAGAGATACTTGAACCACACGAGCTGGTACATCAAGCCCGCGGCGCCGGAGACAATGAAGAGGATGGCGACGATGCTATAGAGGCTGGATCGTTTCACCGAGGTAGGTCACTCCTTGAGCAGGTTCTTGGCGATGACCATCTTCTGGACTTCGGATGTTCCTTCGCCGATGGTGAGGAGTTTGACATCTCGATAGAATTTTTCCACGGGGAATTCTTTGATGAACCCGTATCCCCCATGAATCTGTACCGCGTCGGTGGCAACGCGCTGCGCCACTTCGCTGGCAAAGTACTTTGCTTGTGCGGCAAGCGGATTGATATCCTCACCGCGTACTTTCGCGGCAGCGGCTTTGTAGGTAAGCAGGCGAGCGGCGCGAATCTCCGTAGCCATGTCTGCCAGCTTGAATTGAATTCCCTGATTTTCCGCAATCGCGCGGCCGAACTGTTTTCGTTCTTTCGCGTACTTCAACGCGGCATCGAACGCTCCTTGCGCAAGCCCCACCGAGAGCGCCGCAATGCCGATGCGTCCGCTATCCAGCACTGCAAGCGCTTGCTTGAATCCTTCGCCTTCTTCCCCGAGAAGATTTGCTTTCGGAACTTTCACGTTATCGAAATTCATCTGCACGGTGTCGCTGGCGCGCATGCCGAGCTTGTTCTCCTTCTTGCCCACCGAGACGCCTTCCATCGTCCGTTCGACGATGAACGCGGAAATCCCGCTCTTCCCTTTGGATGGATCTGTTTTCGCCATCACCACATACGTTCCGGCGTGCGAGCCGTTGGTAATGAACGTTTTCGTCCCATTGAGAACATAATAGTCGCCTTCCAAACGCGCGTAGCTCATCATCCCTGCTGCGTCGCTGCCGGATGACGGCTCGGTCAAACACCATGCGCCGAATTTCTTGCCCGTCGCAAGGTCGGGGATGTAGCGCTTCACCTGATCCTCGTTTGCAAACATAGCGATATGCTCAAGACAGAGTCCGCTGTGGGCGGCAAGGGAGAGTCCAACAGACGGGTCGACACGCGCAATCACTTCCATGATCACCACAAACTCCAACGCGCTCAGGCCAGCGCCTCCCAGCTCCTGCGGCACCGTTGCGCCGAGAAAGCCTACCTCCGCCATCTTCTTGAAAATCTCGTGAGGAAACTCCTGCGCTTCGTCAAGCCGCAGGACGTGAGGACGGATTTCACTTTCAGCGAAGTCCCTCGCCGCCTGCTGCAGCATGCGCATCTCATCGGTCAACTCATTCGCCAGAGGCGGACCCGTTTCAGTCGCTGTTGTCGTCATGACTGCCTCCCATGAACACATTCATTCATCGCGGTTCGCCGTTGGCGCTCGCGAGAAGTTTCGTAACAAGGTCGTACGGCGTCGTCTTCCGCTCGACCACATCGCCGATGGCCTGCTCAAGTTCCTGCGTGCGCTTATCATTCCAGAAATTCACGTGCAGGCGGGAATCGACCATCTCACGAATCCGGCTCTTCATGTGTGCTCGGCGTCGCTCGTTAAACTTGCCGGCCGATTCGAGGTACGCGCGATGCTCCTCGATGCGTCGTGCAACGTCTTCGATGCCGGTTCCCTCATTCGCCACCGTCTTCACCACATCGGCTACCCAGCCAGCATCGTGCGCTCGAAATCCTAAAATCATCTTCAGTGCCATGACCGCTTGTTCAGCGCCGGGCCGGTCGGCTTTGTTCAGCACAAAGAAGTCGGCAATCTCCATCAGTCCGGCTTTCATCGCTTGAATCGAATCGCCCGACTCCGGCACCAACACCACCAGCGTTGTATCGGCCGCAGCTGCGATGTCCAACTCTGACTGCCCAACACCGACTGTTTCGAGGATGATGCGCTCAAATCCCGCAGCGTCGAGAACATCAGCAGCCTCACGGGCTTTTCGGCTGAGGCCGCCCAGGCTCCCCCGCGAGGCCATACTACGGATGAACACGCCGTCGTCCAATTCGACGTCGGTCATACGCACGCGGTCGCCCAACAACGCTCCACCCGTGAACGGACTTGTGGGATCGACAGCGATAATGCCGACGCACACACCCTGCGTGCGGTAGTGCTGCGCGAGCGTATTGGCGAGCGTGCTTTTGCCGGCGCCGGGGGGGCCGGTGATGCCGATGCGATACGCCCTGCCCGTGTGCGGATAGAGCGCGCGGAGAAGGTCGTTCGCATTGTGCAGCTCGTTCTCCACGGCGGAGATGGCCCGCGCAACTTCACGCCGATCTCCCTGCAGAAGGCGGTCGATATTGTATCCGTTAACCGACGTTGGCATGCGCTTTCTTGAAATACTCAGCCGTGCGGAAGAGGCCTTCTTCAAGCCGCGTCTGCGGTTTCCAACCGAGTACACGTTCGATCTTGCGGTAACTGACCACACTCCGACGCTGCTCTCCCGGTTTTGCCGGCCCGTGCTGCTCGGAACAGTGAGGGTTGAGATACTTCCTGAGCATGTCGAACAGCGTATTCACGTCCGTCTCAACGCCTGTCCCCACGTTAAACGTATCCGAGCCGTTAAAGTCCAGTGCAAGCAGGTTTGCGCGGACAACATCGTCCACGTACGTGTAGTCTCGCGTCTGCTTTCCATCGCCGTTGATGATGGGCTGTTCGCCGTTGAGCATTGTACTGCAGAAGATAGCGACAACACCAGCTTCACCGCGCGGATTCTGTCGCGGGCCATAGATGTTCGCATACCGCAAGATCACCGACTTGATGCCGTGCACCACATCATAATAGGACAGATACTTTTCGACGGCGAGCTTGGCGATGCCGTATGGCGAAAGCGGTTGGGTGGCATGGTCTTCATCTGCCGGAAAATAATCCTGTTCACCATAAATGGCGCCGCCGGTGGATGCGAAGACGATTTTCTGCACGCCGTGCTTGCACGCGGACTCGAGCAGGTTCAGACTGCCGAGGATGTTGACCGATGCGTCGTACTCCGGGTCGGCTACCGAGCGGCGGACATCCATCTGCGCAGCGTGGTGGTTGACGACGTCGAATTGTTCACGCTGGAAGATGCCTTCGACCTGATCGCTACGGATGTCGAGGTGGTAGAACTTCGCCTTCGGATTCAGATTCTCACGCGTGCCGCTGGAGAGGTCGTCTATCACGACCACACGATGGCCGGCCTCGATGTATGCATCGACTACATGCGAGCCGATGAACCCGGCGCCGCCGGTAACGAGGATGTTCATAATACGGACGTTTCTTTTTGATGAACGAAACCCACGGAGCTCTCTTACTTGGCAGTTCTTTGTTGATGAAATCAGAAAAGCTAATCACGTTGCTGTCATTCGGGAATCGCTGGGACTTTATTTCATCCCTAACCACAAGATAGATGTTCTTTTCATTGAGTTTGTTGACCTTGCTTTCCGTAATGTCGTTCTTTGACTCTCTCATAGTTTCAGTCACAAGCAAATAGACAGTAATGCCTCCGGAAATATCCAGCTCTTCCAAGACTTGTTTGTACCGTTCCCTTAGTGTTCGCTTGATTGAAACTATGACACACCTTCGTTTGTCTATGTCCCACAAAGCTTTGCTAGGAAAGAGAAAATCTACAGTACCGTTGAGAACTTGCTGCGTTTCAAATTCTCCTTTGTAGCCAACCAACTCAAGCAAGCGACGAAGATGGTACTGGGAACTACCGCCGGCTCGGGACATCCTCCCTTGTGCAAAGCTCTGCTCAACCAACTTGTAGAGAGGCCTTAGTCGTTTACCGATTTCAACGAGCTTCTTTGCGTTTGAAGTTTTTTTGCCCTCGAGAACCTTTAGAGCTCCTATTACCTGCCTGTAAACAGCCGGATAGTCTTTTCTTACAGCTTTCCTCAGGACAAACTCCAGGACGCCTCTGTTGATGCACTCCTCTTCCTTTTCCAGATACAACTCGTATTCAGAATCGACAAGCTCACATAGAAACCGATTGAAATGCTGACGCACACTATTCTTATTGAGAATTGATCCAGAGAAAGAAGCTCTCTGCCAAGCCAAACGGGCTAACTCCTCTCCACTTGGCATCCACTCATTTCTCATCCGTTGAATGAGCCCTTTTGAACCCTGAAGCTCCTGTTTCAGGTTGCTAAGGGAAGTACTATCTCGCAAGGTTGTACTCCCGCGTTTTTTGGAGAATGACAATGTGCTCTTTCGTCATGGTCTCACCGAGTTTCCCTTCCTGATTACTCGGACTGTTTTTCAGAGGCATCCTCTTATTCGGTATGTTTCTTTGGATCATGTCTAAAAATCTGAAACCGTATTGTTCACCCAACTCAGCGAGGATCTCGTCTGTTGGTATCTTCACTGATTTCACTGTTCTATTGCCAACAACGAAGCAGGCGGTTGCCCTTTTGCTGCATACTCGATTGATTTCCTTCAAGCACAGAGAAAAATCGAAAAAGAAACTTGCTACATCTTCAGCACGCTTGCGATCTCGCTTTTGTATTACTTTGATGGTCCTGGAAAGCAACGGGCTATCCTCGAGAAAGCGGTCTTGAAGAAATCGTTTTCCCCCAAGCGATTCAGCATCTATCTTCTTAATGCGCTCCCAGGGCAGGCCAAGCCACTGCAACGAAAGGCGAGAGAATTGACCGTAGGCTACCGTCGTGCGGGAATCGCCATAAGGAGGAGATGTTACGACAAGGTCGATCGTCGAACTCGGTATGCTCGTCGTTGTTCTTGTGTCCTCATCGAGGACCTTTACAAATGCCGCTTTGTTTACCTTCCGAACGAAATCGGCCATTCCTTTCAGATTTCGCTCAACTACTTTGAAGAAAATATCCGGGACATTGGGATGATGATAAGGAAGTTGTTCTTCTGGAATTCTGAACAACTTAAACTCTCCGTTGCGCGTGTACGAGCAATCTCGAACCGTTTGTGAAAACGCAACGAGGAAAAACTCCCGCACCCTGATATCCTGTATCCTATTGATTACTGAACGAAGAATTGATAATTCACGACTTACTTTTGGGTGAAACCAATACTCAATGTTGAAAAAGGATGGAATGAGATCCTTATCACTCACCCTTTGCAATTCACGGTTTAGTTTTAGATAGGCATCGCATAATCGTAGGCTTGCCTTTTTGAGTTCATCAACCTGTAGTGGAGTCGTTTTGACTCTCGCCAACAGTAACGCAAGCGGGTTGATGTCAATTCCGTACGAGCTGAGTCCATGAATCCTTGCTTCAACCAACGCCGTGCCCGATCCCACAAAGGGATCCAAAAGTGTCTGGCCCTCTTTCCCATAAAGCTGAATCAATGAACGCGCAATCTGTGGAATCATCATCGCCGGATAGGTATGAAATCCGTGCGTTTCAGTCTTCGTATTAGCCTCCGCAAAGTCCCAGTCTCGAACTTCGAGCTGTTGGGGTAGAATTCTTTTTCCCTTCCCATTGACCTCGAATAAGGTCATTTGCTCTCGCACTTTGCGGACGGTCTCTTCGATTACGCGGTAGTTCATCTTGGGTAAATCCTAATATCGTCCACCACAACCACACGATAGCCGGCCTCAATGTACGCATCGACCACATGCGAGCCGATGAATCCAGCGCCGCCGGTAACGAGGATGTTCACTTGTTAATCCTTTGAAATACTCTCAAAGGGCGACTCGTGAGTCGCCCCTACATTGTTTTTACTGCGTGCTCGGAGCCTGCAAACGACGCAATGCCTTATCCTCGAGGCTGTACAAAAAGTACGAGAAAGAATTCAATGAACGATAGATTTTTTGAAACTTTCTGGTTAGTGGTACGTTTACAGTAGTCATTGACTCACACCGATGGAGGAATGATCTCGATGACGACCCAATCAGAGAACTTGTTTGCTGACTCATCGCTCGAAGCGACCAAAACCAAACGCAAGAAAGCCAACAGTGCACCGGTGTTTAAGCCGTATCAGCAGCATCAGGTGATGCTGTTGCCGCCGGACCTGGCAGAGTTGATTCCGGCCAACCACTTAGTGCGGGTGGTTCATGACAGCATCGACAAGCTCGACGTTGATCCACTGCTTGCGACGTACAAAGGAGGCGGAGCCAGTGCGTATCACCCGAAGATGCTTCTGAAGGTCTTGATCTACGCCTATCTGTCCAAGGTCTACGCTTCACGCCAGATGGCCAAAGCCCTGCGGCAAGATATTCACTTCATGTGGCTTTCGGGGATGCAGCGACCGGAATTCTCCATCATCAACCACTTTCGCTCTAGCCGACTCAAAGAAGTGATCGAGCGGGTGTTTGGGTCGATGGTCTTCTTTTTGCTGGAGCACGGCTACATTGATCTGCGGCAATATTTTGTCGATGGCACCAAGCTCCGCGCTGATGCCAACCGCCACACAGTGGTCTGGGCCAAGAACACCAAACGCTACAAAGAGAAGGTGCAGCAGACGATCAACGAGTTGCTCGGTGAGATCGAGCGCACCAACGCCGAAGAGAATAAGCGCTATGGTGAATGTGACTTAGAAGAACTCGGCAACCACACGACCCTCACGAGCGAGGCTGTCAAAGAACAAGTGAACAAACTGAACGAGATCATCCAAAAGGCAGCGCCCTCGAAGCGCACCGTGAGAGCCGTCAAGGAAATCGAGACAACGCTTCTGCCCAAACTCCAGAAGTATGAGTAGCAGGAAGAGACCCTCGCTGGGCGCAACAGCTATGCCAAGACCGATCCTGATGCAACGGTGTTTCGCACCAAAGATGATCAGCTCGTTCCTGCCTACAATCTCTTGATCGGAACCCAACGGCAGTTCATTGTCAATTATAGCTTCCACCAACAGAAAGCCTCTGAAAGCGATGGGCTTCCTGCCCATCTTCAGCGGATGCACTCCTTACTGGGGCAGTATCCGGCTTTGATGATGGGCGATAGTGCCTATGGCAGTGAAGAGAACTATTCGCATCTATCACAGTCGAGACTGTCAAGGCTGTCCGGTCATACATCTGTGCAAACGGGGCGAGGGACCGCGCACCATTCAGATCAATCCGACCTTAGAACTCTACCGTGCTCAGGCTCGCACCAACCTCAACTCCCAACAGGGTCTCGCCTTGCGCAAACAACGAGGTGTTGATGTTGAGCCGCCCTTCGGCGATATCAAATTCAATCAAGGCTACACCCGTTGTCGGTTACGAGGTCAAGCAAAGGTGAATGTAGAAATCGGACTACTGAGCATCGCACATAACATCAAAAAAATGAACCGCCACATGGTGAACTGAACCATCTTGAGAGAACCACTCTCCGAGCCTGCCGACAATGCTCTGTTTACCTAAACATTGTAAAAGAACTTTTTGTACAGCCTCGAATTGGCATAAACACAATAATTCTTATCAACAAAGGGAGCGGCGTTGCGCCGCTCCTATATGCCATTTGCTCGCCTCAGGTCTCCTCGCCTTCTTTGCCATTTTCGTACTCGCTAACGTCGTAGTCGTCTTCGTCGTAATTGAATTCGACCTTGCTCTGTTTGATGATCTCGGTGAGGATGTCATTGAGGTAGCCCTCGTCGATTGCGGAACGGAACTTTGCGAGAAGCTCTGGGATGTTGATGATTTCCTCAACGCAAGACATATATCGAGTGACAATAGCCTTGATGGAGTATTGTCTTTCTGCCTGCTCTTGAATCTTCTGTCGAATGGTGTCGGTTGAGTCTGACGACTTGACGACAAACGTGATCGGGTATTTTTCGATCTTATCGATGTCCAGGAAGTATTTCTTAACGTCAACAGTCTCGGTAACTTGGAAAAATCGACCCAATGGCTTCATTACAAAGTCGATACCGCCATCGTTGGCATTGGTACGCCCAGTCTTATACAGTTTCAAGTTCTCTTCTTGAAGCTCTTCAGGATCAAAACCCCAATAGAGTTTTTGATTGTGATAATGGTACTTGAGGATTGAGTAGCTTACGATTTCGAAAATGCGCGCGTCGACAGTTGGCTCCAGCAAATCCGAGATGAACTTAACGAGTTCTTCATGATGAAGTTTTTCAGCTTTCTCACAGAACTTGATGAACCGATCGAATGCGCTACGCTTTGCTTCAACGTAAGCGTCTATGATTTGTATAATGGGGTGGGAAACATCGTATTTCTTGGAACCGACGACGACTCTGAGTAGATTTTGATTGATCCAATAACGATTTGTTTGAGGGTCACGAAGGATGGGAATGAAGTCGCAGTTTGGAAAGAACTTCTTAAACTCCTCGTTCATCCGATGGTTGAGAGCGTGATTCTGAAGTTTCTGGCCAAAAGGGAGTTCTCTCTGCCTGTTGAAAAGAACTGAGAATACTGCGCCCTCATATTTCTTGTAATTACCAGACTTGTGAAAACCCTTGGCGATGTAGTCTTCGACCAAAACATAGATAGCGTACAAGTTCGCAAAACTACCCCTTGATTTGGATCCCTTGTTGGCCGACTTAGTTTTGAGGTTAATGTATTGGAGAAGTTCGCTCTTGGAAAATATCGCCTCCGATGACTTTGGAAAGTTCTTCTCTAGGATGCTCTTGATCGTTTTCGTGAACTCGTGTTCCATTTGGCTTTCTTTTCAAATAGGGAAAGGGCGGTTTGATTTTCGTTTTCTGGCAGTTCGTATGTTTTACGTTCCCTTCGCAGACGTTCCCCGTGAAATTCCGTTGCAATGTGCAGTCGTCGCAGGCCGATCTTAAGATACTCCTCGCTAATCTCGATTCCGATTGATCTCCTCTTAAGCTCTCTAGCAACATAGGAAGTTGTGAAAGTACCAGAGAAGGGATCGAGTACGAGATCGCCTTCATTGCTGCTCGCCTTGATAATTCTGTCCAAAAGTGCGATCGGCTTTTGAGTAGGATGGTTTTCGTATTCGTCCATTCGATAACGCACTCGGGGAATGTGCCAAACATTGCCAGGTACTTTCTTCGAGTTGTAGACTTTTGGGACAGGTTTCCTATAGTCGATGAGTTTCCGGACAGCTCCGGTTCTTGCTTCAACGAGGATGTCGTTGGCATTGAAAGTGTAATTATTCGGGTCTTTGACACAGTGAAGAATCGGCTCGTACAAGGAGCCGAAATACTTACGGGCTTGTACGCTTGAGCTGTCGTAATACCAAACAATCCGAGAGAGAATTGTTAGCTTGTCTCTTAGGAAAAGGTCAAAGTGCGGCATATTCTGAGTAGCCGTCATAACGTACATAGTGCCGTTACTTTTTAGCTTGTTGATACACAGATTAAGCCACTTGTAGCACCAATTCAGGTAAGAGTCGTCGGACTCCCATTTGTCGGGGAGGCCCACGAACTTCTTGCCAATATTGTATGGCGGATCAGCGAAGATGAGATCAACCGACTCGTTTTCGATTGATTCAAGAGCCTCGATCGCATCCCCTAAGATTATCTTGTGACCGTTCTTCTGGAATACCTTCATATCGTTGCTAAGATGATTGGGGTTGAGAGTCAACTGTCTGAATTCTGCTCAATTTACGATTTACCAAGGTGGCGAGCAAATGGCATATAACTAATGTTCTCAAGTTGACCGAGGCGTCGAACTCCGGATCGGCGACCGAGCGGCGGACATCCATCTGCGCAGCGTGGTGGTTGACGACGTCGAATCGTTCACGCTGGAAGATGCCTTCGACCTGATCGCTGCGGATGTCGAGGTGGTAGAACTTCGCCTTCGGGTTCAGATTCTCTCGCGTGCCGCTGGAGAGGTCGTCCACCACAACAACACGATAGCCGGCCTCAATGTACGCATCGACCACATGCGAGCCGATGAATCCAGCGCCGCCGGTAACGAGGATGTTCATGCTACGGACGTTTCTTTTTGATGAACGAAACCCACGGAGCTCTCTTACTTGGCAGTTCTTTGTTGATGAAATCAGAAAAGCTAATCACAGAGAATCCTATCTCTCCCTATCATTCTTCCCTCCCGAACAACGTTCGGGATGAATCCCTGCCTGCGGCAGGCAGGTGTGGTGGATTTGGGTTGTTCGGGAGTTCAACTCCCTCACAACCTCTGATGGGGCGACTCGTGAGTCGCCCCTACATTGTTTTTACTGCGTGCTCGGAGCATGCAGACGACGCAACGCCTTCCTCCCAATGTCTCTCCGATACTGCATCCCCTCAAACGCAATCATACCCACTGCATCGTACGCAATTTCAATCGTAGATGCCAAGTCTTTCCCATCGCCGACGGCCGTCATGCCGAGCACTCGACCGCCTGCGGTGAGAATGTCATTGCCGCTGCGTTTCGTTCCCGCATGAAAAGCTACAACTCCGGGCGGAAGACTGTCCAGCCCAGAAATTCGCTTGCCCGTCGTGTACTCATCCGGGTACCCGGCCGAGGCGAGCACGATGCAAACGGCCGAGCCATCCCGCAGCGCGTAGGCGGATTCATCCAACGCCCCCTGCGCCGCAGAAAGGAGAAGCCGCGCGAAGTCGCCATCTAACAACGGCACAACAACCTGCGCTTCCGGGTCGCCAAAGCGGCAGTTGTATTCTAACACCTTCGGCCCGGAATCCGTTACCATTAACCCGCAGTAGAGGCAGCCGCGATAGGGCGAACCCTCTGCACGCATTCCGGCCAGTGTCGGCTCGATGATCTCGCGGTGAATTCGATTCAGCAGCGCATCGTCCACCACCGGAGCGGGTGCGTACGCGCCCATGCCTCCCGTGTTCTTTCCCCGGTCGTCGTCGAGTGCGCGCTTGTGGTCCTGCGCCGGTGGAAGCGGAACGGCGCGTGTGCCGTCGGTGATGATAAGAACCGAGACCTCTTCACCGTGCAAGAACTCCTCCACCACAACTGTTTGTCCCGCCGCGCCGAACGCGTTGCCCTGAAGCATTCCGCGGACTGCGGCGTTGGCATCTTCTCGCGTTTCACAGATGAGAACACCCTTGCCTGCCGCCAATCCGTCCGCTTTGACAACGAGCGGCGGCGCGGCCCCATCGATAAAGCGCACAGCGGCGTCACGTTGGTTCTTCCTGAACGTTTTGTAGCGAGGCGTTGGAATGTTGTGCCGTTGCATGAACTCCTTCGCAAAGGCTTTGCTCCCCTCAAGACGCGCAGCGGCTTGCGTCGGGCCGAAGATCGTTAATCCCGCCGCTGCAAACCGGTCGACGATGCCCATCACGAGCGGCTGTTCGGGGCCGACGACCGTGAGGTCGATCCGTTCTTGCGTGGCGAACGCGACCAGGCCATCGATGTCGGTTGCATTGAGCGAAACCAGCTCGGCTTGCTGCGCGATGCCCGCGTTGCCGGGCGAACAATAGACATGCGAGACCGAAGGACTTTGCCTGAGCCTCCACACGAGCGCATGTTCGCGACCGCCCGAACCGACCACGAGCACTTTCATATCGCTTCCCCCTCTAACTTGACGATCGGATGCTTGTCGAAGTCCATGAGCGATTCAAACTGCCGCGCAAGCTCGGCGGTCAACGCGCGGCGGTCGAATTGCTCCGCGAATGCCTCCGACACGGTCGGAAGCTTCTTGTGCTCGAAGCGTGCATAGAGCTCGCGCAGCGTTGCTTCATGTGCATTCGCATCCCCCAGAGCAACGATGAAGCTCGCCCCGCTTTCCTTCAACGTCTGTTGCATGTAGCCATCCACAATGGAAGCAAGAATCGGTTTGTGCGTTCCGAAGTACTCGTAGAGCTTGCCCGGCGACTGATAGTCGTTGTCGAGGACAAGATAGAGCACATCGGCGTCGAGGAGATGATGCACGCACTCGTGATGGTCGAGGTAGCCGAGAAAGCGAACTTCGTTCTGAAGGCCAAGGTGTCCGACCAGTTGCTCATCCTCCTTCCTCGTATTGCCGATGAGACGAATCTCGATTTTCCCGCGCAGCGAAGGAAGCGACTGGAGCAGTTGATGCAGACCCTTGATGAGTGCGGCAGGGTTTCGGCCGGCGTAGAATGTTCCCGCATGAACGATCGTGAGTCTCGAGGGGTCTCCCGACGGTCGATGAGCATGGCCGAGAAAATCCTCACGGTCATACCCCTGCGGAAGAATCGCCACGTCATGATAGTGCAAAAAGCGGTGCCGCTGGAGGATGCCTTCTTTCACACGGCGCTGGGTCACGAGAATACGGTCGGCAGCCTTGAGCACTTTCTTCTCGAGACGGTAGTGAAGGTAGCGATGCAGCGGCGTGGGATGATATTTGAAGGGATAATCAACCCACGCGTCGCGGTAGTCGACGACGAGTGGAAGGCCGAATCGCTGCTTCAGCTTCACGCCGATGAGGAAATCCGTTTGCGGCGGGGCGGTGGCAACGATAAGGTCGAAGTGTTCGCGCCGGAGGAGTTCGCTGGCTGCCGCAACAGCCTTCGCTTTCCATCCGATCTTTGTGTCGGGAATGAAAACTGTATCGCCGACGAATTGGAACAGCTTGCGCACATGCTCGGATGGCATCTTCACAATACCCTTGCGACGGAAAAGACGATTCGGGTCGAGTGACGCCGTGCGAACAATCCGGGCGTGATCAACCTCGCGCAGCAGTGAATAATCCATCGCAAAGTACCCCGTCGGTTCCACCGTAAGCACCGTTGGCTGCCAGCCGAACTGCGGGAGATACTTCACAAACTTGACCGTGCGCTGGACGCCGCTCAAGCCCATCGGCGGAAAGTAGTAGGCGATGACAAGAACACGACGCAGAGCTTTGGTCATAAGATCAACAACTCCTTCGGCGCGCGGTTGAGAACTTCGGCAGTCCCGTCTCTGATCACCACGTTGTCTTCGATGCGAACGCCTCCGAGGTTCGGAATGTAGATGCCGGGTTCAATCGTGACGATATTCCCCGAGACAAGCGTTTCTTTGCTGAGCTTGGAGAGGCGGGGGGCTTCGTGCACTTGCAAGCCGAGACCATGTCCCAGTGAATGACTGAAGTACTTGCCGTAACCGTGCCGTCGGATGAATGAGCGAGCGACAGCATCGAGCGCGCGGGCAGATAACCCTCCCGCCGCAGCGTCCACGGCGCGTTGCTGCGCTTCACGAACAATTCCGTACACACGCCGCATTTCCGCCGGAGGTCTCCCCACCGCAACCGTTCGTGTGAGGTCGCTGTGGTAGCCGTTGAGCCTGCACCCCATATCGAGAGTGACCATCTCCCCCTTCCGAATCGTTTTTCTCGTTGCGCGTGCATGCGGCAATGCCCCGCGCACACCGCTGGCGACAATCGGCTCGAACGCATCGGCTTCCGCTCCCTTCAAACGGTGGCGATAGCTTACCTCCGCGGCAATATCGAGTTCCTTCACTCCGGGCTTGATGAACGTCAGCACTTCATCGAACACCTCGTCGGTCAGCTTCACCGCCGCTGTGATCTTCGCGATCTCGTCATCGTCTTTCACCGCGGCCAGCGATTCGACAAGCCCGGCTGTGGGAACAAACCTCACCTTGCGGAAGAGTTTCTTCAGTTTGTTCAACTCACCCACCGGCAGGTATTGCTCTTGAATGCCGACGCGTTCTTTCAGCGTCAGGCCGACCCTTGTGGCCAGCGCTTCGTACAAACTCGCGGGGACGATGATGACGCGAGCGCCGCGAACTTCTTCACGTGCCTGTTGGCGGTAACGGCCGTCAGAAAGAAACAACGCCTGCGTCCGCGTGACAAGGCAAATACCGTTCGAGCCGGTGAAACCGGTTAGATAGCGGATGTGAGGCAGGAACGAAATAAGCAGCACGTCGAGGCGGGCGGATGACAGTCGTGTGCGGAGAGCATGGAGCCGTTGGGAGCTCATTCGGAGGGATGGCTCAGAGGTGGTAGTTCGGTGCTTCCTTCGTGATGGTAATGTCATGCGGATGGCTCTCTCGCAAGCCGGCGTCGGTCATGCGGACGAAACGCGCGTTCTTCTTGAACTCGGCAATGGTCTTGCACCCGCAGTAGCCCATCGCTGCGCGAAGTCCGCCGACCATCTGAAACACGGTTTCGCTCAGCGTCCCTTTGTACGGCACGCGTCCTTCGATTCCCTCGGGAACAAGCTTCTGAATATCGTCTTCCACATCCTGGAAGTAGCGGTCGCGGCTCCCGCTGCGCATCGCTTCAACAGAACCCATCCCGCGATACACTTTGTACGTTCGGCCTTCGTAGAGGATCGTTTCGCCGGGGCTTTCTTCAAGTCCTGCAAACAGACTGCCGATCATCACGGAATCGGCTCCGGCAGCGATCGCCTTCGCAATGTCTCCCGTTTGCTTGATGCCGCCGTCGGCGATGACGGGGACGTTCGATTTCATGGCGACGGCCGCGCACTCCATCACCGCGGTAATCTGGGGGACGCCCACGCCGGTAACAACACGCGTCGTGCAAATGGAGCCGGGGCCGATACCGACCTTCACCGCATCCGCGCCGGCTCTGATGATGTCTCGCGTTCCCTCCGCCGTACCGACGTTGCCCGCGATGAGCTCCACGTCGAACTTCGCTTTGATGCGCTTCACCATCTTCAACACGCCCTGGGAGTGTCCGTGCGCTGTGTCGACGACGATGACATCGACGCCGGCGGCGATGAGCGCTTCCACGCGCTCGATGGTATCGGTGGTAACACTGACGGCCGCACCGACGCGCAAACGTCCGTGCTTGTCTTTGCACGCGTTCGGGTAGCGCTTCTTCTTCTGGATATCCTTGAAGGTGATAAGCCCTTTGAGCATGCCGTGCTTGTCCACAATCGGCAGCTTCTCGATGCGATGCTTTTGGAGTGTGACTTCGGCTTCGTCGAGCGTTGTTCCGACCGGCGCCGTGATGAGACTGCTGTTGGTCATGAGGTTGGAGATCGGCAGGTCAAGGTTCGGCTCGAAGCGCAAGTCGCGGTTGGTCAGAATGCCGACGAGGCGCTTGTCCGTCACGATGGGAATGCCGGAGATGCTGTACTTGCGCATCACCTCCAGTGCCTCGCCGACGGTGTTCGTGGGCGCAAGCGTGATCGGGTCCTGGATCATTCCGCTTTCGGAACGCTTGACGCGGTCGGCTTCTTCGGCCTGCCGCTCGATGGGGAGATTCTTGTGGAGAATGCCGATACCGCCTTCGCGTGCCAGGGCGATGGCCATGCGCGATTCTGTCACAGTATCCATCGCCGCGCTGATGAGCGGAATGTGAAGGGAGATGCGGCGCGTCAGTTTGGTGCGGACGTCGGTGTCGCGCGGAAGAACAGACGACTTGGCTGGGACAAGAAGAACGTCATCGAAGGTGATGGCGTCGCCAATGATTTTCTTGAAGGGCATGGTGCGCTAGAACTTTGGCTTCATCCCGGCCTGCTTGCACAGCTCATTCGCTGTGATGCGGTCCAGTGTCTTGTGTCTTTATTATTGGAACTGCCTTTTGGTCGTTCGTGGAGATAGAATGCTTCTTCCCTTCTCGCAAGAGGAAAAATCCGTTCTCCTCAAAGTACCTAATCAGGTCGCGTCGCTTTACCGATATGTCTACACTTCAACAGGAATCTGCTCTAACAGGCTGTTGAAAAACTCATAGAAAATATTTTTTCTGTTCCATGTCGCAAACGCGCGATGATGTATTATATTTGTAGCCACTCATCACCAACACAGGAGATAGCCCATCATGCGC
>JBGFRR010000086.1:0-4163 GCA_041695045.1 Bacteroidota bacterium | reverse complement strand
GGAAATTACCTCTACCTCAACGGTGGCGGGAGCAATAGTATTCGTGTCCTCGACATCTCTGACCCCGTCAATCCGAAGCAGATGAGTCGCTACGCCGGCCCTTACATCCATGATTCCCACATCCGTCGCGATACGATTTTTGCGTCAGGGATTTTTTCCGGCGTCGGTCTTGACATCATCGATGCGCGCGACAAATCGAATCTCAAACGTATCAAACTGCTTCAATATCCCGGTTCAGGAACGCACAACGCATGGACATCGGCAGACCGCCGGTACGTTCTCACGACGGATGAGATCGGAACGACAGCAAAGACCCTGAAGATTTGGGATATCCGCGATGTGCTCAATCCTGTTTACGTCGCAGAGCTTGCACACGTGAACGGACCTGACACCGCTACCGTCCACAATGTATTTGTGAAGGGGAACCTTGCCTATGTGGCGTGGTATAGCGCCGGCCTCGTGGTTGTGGACATTTCAAACCCTGCTGTTCCCACGATTGTGGGGCGGTATGACACGTATCCGTTGCACGATCGACAAGGATACGTTGGTGCGTGGGGCGCCGATCCGTATTTGCCGTCGGGCAAAGTGATTGTGTCCGACATGCAGACCGGTCTGTATGTGCTTCGCTATAACGGTGATCGGCGCGGGAAGGCGGTCGGCACAGTAACCAATGCCATCACCGGTGCGCCGGTTCAGGACGCGCTGCTCCATTTTCCCGACGCCGCGATTACGCGGTGGACCAACTCGAACGGCAACTACTTGTTCGGCTATGCCCCAGGGACGTACGAGGTTGTAATTGAAAAAAAGGGCTACAACACCTTGACGGGCACAGTCACGATCACCAATGGTAATACCGCAACATTCAATTTTGTGCTTATCCCGTTGGGGCCGACTTCTGCACCGGACGACATCATCCCAACCCAGTTTTCCCTTCACCAAAACTTCCCCAATCCCTTCAACCCCACAACGACAATCGTCTTCGACCTCTCGCGCAACTTGCACGTTCGACTTTCGGTCTCTAACATGCTCGGACAGGAAATCGCCGTGCTGCGTGAAGGCAAGTTTGTCGCGGGCAGGCATCGCGTGATGCTCCACGCAACCGATTGGCCGTCGGGTGTGTATCTCTATCGCCTCGTGACGCCGGAGTCGGTGATGACGCGGCGTATGGTGCTCACGAGATGAGTAACGAGCTGATGTTACGCAAAACAGGCAAGCAGGCATTCGTTCTTGAGTGGGTGTGCGACCCTGCGTAACATCAGTAATGAGATAAGCGACCTTGAGAAGGTTCATCCTCTTTCTTATAGCTTCGATTGTCGGCTTCTCGCTCGCGAGCGGGCAGCCGTTTCATCTCCAGCTTCATCCACCCATAACCGTTCGTCCCGCTCAGCCGGAGCGGGACAACACGCTCCTCAATCCTTTCTCCGGCGGCATCAATAGACCGATCCATCAGTTTGTCGATATCGACGGCGATGGCGACATCGATCTGTTCATTCTCGATACGGACGGCCATCTCAGCTTTTGCCGCAACACGGGGTCGTCGACAGCGCCGCAGTTTACACACGAGGCGGCGAGCTTCCAGAACCTCGCCGTGGGAAGCTGGTTCCGGTTTGTGGATATTGATGATGACGGGGATTACGACCTGTTCGCCAACGGCCCCGCCTCAACAGTGCGGTTGTATCGGAACGTCGGCACGAAAACGACGCCGCAGTTTGTGTTAGAGATTCCCATTCTGCGCGATGTGAACAACAATGCCGTGCTCAGCGAGGAGATCAGCATCCCCGCATTTGCGGACCCGGACGGCGACGGCGACTTCGACTTTTTCTCCGGCAACTCAGCGGGCACAATCTGGTATTACGAAAACGTCGGAACCCCCATGTAATTTGCGTTTCGCTTTGTTACTTCGAAGTATCAAAACATCGAAATCATCGGTCCCGGCGGCCGTATCGCGCTGCCGTCGTCTCATGTCCCTCTCTCCAAATTCCAGCGCCACGGCGCAATGGCCATCGACTTTGCCGATATCGACGGGAATGGCACGCTCGACCTCTTCTGGGGCGACCTCTTCAACCGCAGTTTGTATTTTCTCGAAAACCGCGGCACTCCCACTGCACCGCAGTTCGTGCTGACCGACTCAACGTATCCCAAACCCAACCCCGTGCTCACCGACGGTTTCAACATGCCGCAGTTGGTGGACATCGACGGCGACGGAGACCTCGACCTCTTCGTCAACGTGCTCTTCGGCACGACCACGAGCGACAATTTCCATTTCTATCGGAACATCGGCACGGTGCAGGCGCCGCGGTTCGTGCGGGAGACAACGCGGTTTGTTTCGACGCTCGACGTCGGCGCGGCAAGCTCGCCCGTGTTTGCAGACCTTGACGGTGATGGCGACCTCGACCTCGTCATCGGAAGCGAGGATGGGAAGCTTGTGTTGTATGAACGAACCGGTCCAGCGGCACTCGAACACAAAACCGACCGTCTGATTGACCTGAGCGGACTGTTCAACGTAAGTCCCGCGTTCGGCGACATCGATGGCGACGGTAAGCCCGACCTCATCCTCGGCGATGCGAACGGGCGGGTGCGACTCTACCGCGGGCCGGCGTTTTCCGCGGAGGATACGACGTTTCCGCTGCGCGGAGTGGTGTTCGGACAAAATGCCGCGCCCGCGTTGGCAGATATTGCCGGACGTGGCTTGCTCGATCTGTTTGTGGGAACGGGTGGAGGAAGAATTCACCACTACCGCAACGTCGGCACGACGGCACAGCCGAGCTTTGTGTTCGAGACGAACGCGTTCGCCGGCATTCATGCCGGAGATGATGCGAAGCCGACGTTCGTGGACTTCGATGGCGATGGAAGGCTCGACCTCGTTGTCGGCTCGCACGATAGCAGTGTGATGTTCTTCCGTAACGCCGGAGGCTCGCCGCCCGCGTTTGTGCGCGTGCCGAACGCGTTCGCGGGGCAGATCCTTTTTGCGCGGACGGCGCCCGCGTTCGCCGACCTCGACGGCGATGGCGACCCCGACATGCTGCTTGGAAATTACAAAGGAGGGTTGTATTTTTACCGCAACGAGCGGATTGCGACGGCTGTGCCTGCTTCATTGCCGACGTCGTTTTGGCTTGGACAGAATTATCCGAATCCGTTCAACCCAAGCACAACAATTGAGTACAGAACAGGAAGCGACCGACACATTGAGCTGAAGGTGTTCGATGTCTTCGGCAGAGAGATTGCAACACTTGTCAATCAATTTCATCTTGCCGGGCATTATCGGGTTCGGTGGAAGGCGCAGGCCGTGGCGTCGGGGGTGTACTTCTACCGCCTGGCCGCCGGAGATGACGTTGAGACGAGGCGGATGCTGTTGTTACGGTGAGACTCTGTAAGGTGATCAGTCTGATCGCCTTACAGGAGAAATAAATATCGCGAGCGAGGCATCCTCTTCACCTGAGATTACTCGGGAGGTCAATTTCAGGCGGCGGGATGCATCTTCTCCACAACAACAAAGCCGACTCATCATCGGCTTTTGTTTTCGTCTATTGTTTCCCTTTTTGGTTACTTCCACACCTCCGCAGCTTGAAATCGTAAATCGGGAAAAACCTTCGACCGCACCTCATCGCTACCGGTATATTTCCCGAAGAGTTCAAACCCTTTCTGCCCCAGCTCATAAACCTCCAAAGCTTTATGCATTGGATCAGCGATCCAGTATTCCTTGATTCCTTCTTGTGCGTAGCGTTTAAACTTAAAGCCGCGGTCATTCTTTTCGGTTGATGGAGAGAGGATTTCAACCACGAGGTCAGGCGCCCCGTTGACTTTTTCCTCTTCGATGATGCGAAGCCTCTCTCTCGATACGAACAGGATATCCGGCTCAACAACTGTTTCTTTATCAAAATAAACATCAAAAGGCGCAGAATATACTTCTCCAAGTATGTTTTGCACAACATGGTTCGAAAGAATACGAAGAAGGTTTGTGTGTGCCCGTTGATGTGTTCGACTTGGCGCGGGGGTCATGATAAGCTCTCCCTCAAAGATTTCATATCGGTGGCGGTCGTCGGGAGTAGTCAGCAAATCCTGGTAGGTGTATTTCACTTCAACGTGCATCGTTGTTCTCCGTCTTCCTTTACAAGACGTTAAGGAATTTGTCATGGAAATGCAAGCTGAGCAAAATTCACCTT
>JBGFRR010000144.1:0-23368 GCA_041695045.1 Bacteroidota bacterium | reverse complement strand
ACCGGAACGTGATAGCGAATGGTCGTGGAGGGATTGAAGGGGTTGGGGTAGTTCTGCTCGATGAGAAAGTGCGTTGGCAGGACTAGTTCGTCGCTTACCGGTACAGGTCGGTCCGTCACGAATGCCGCCAGACCATCAGTTCGCAAGCGGTGCGGAGGAATAGCCGACTGCTGGTACGGTCCGCTTTTGAGATGTGCCCAGTAGGTCTTGTCAGTGTCATCATCGGTTCGATTGAGGTCCTCGAAATACCAGATGGCGTTCCCCTGAAGTCCATGGCTGCGCGTAGTGTCAATCAGCGAAAGAAACTCAGACGCCGAAAGCTGTACTCCGCCAGGTGCAACCGCAATGCCCGGAAACACTTTTTTCTGCTTCGCCTTATCCGTGACCAGGTTGTTTTTCCAGTACGTGATATAACCGCTGAGGGTGGGAGCATTGACATACATTTGGAGATGAGCGGCATCGAGGTACCCATCGTTTAACCAGGCCGCCCAGTCTTGTAGAAAACTATCATACGCGGAATATCGTGAAGATGAGTAATGACTGGGTGCGTTCGTCAAGCGGACCACCGGGTTATGGCGTTTGACCGAGTCGTACACTGCCTTGTGGAAAGCATTGAGTTTATCGGCGCGCCATCTCTTCCAGCTTGCATTTGTCCAGTCGGGCGGAGGATCAACACCTTCTTCTGCCCGGAAGACGGCCACTGTGGCACTGTCGTATCCCCAATCGAGTTGTGGATAACGAAACCGGTCAAGCTGGATTCCGTCGAGGTCATAGTTTACGGCCATTTCAATGGCAAGGTCGGCCAGAAACCTCTGAACGCCGCTGTGGAGATGCGACATCCAGTAAAAGTGGCCTGCAGCACCAATGGAGATGGAATCCGCACCGGTGGAGGTTCGACCTCTCCAGCTCGGGTTCGCATCCAGCAAGGGGCCTCGTTGTGAACCGGCTGGACGGTAGCCGCTCCAGCCGCCGACGAATCCGTACTCGAACCAGGCTTCAATTTCCAATCCCCGGCGATGGGCTTCGGCGATTGCTTCGGCAAGAAGATCACGATTGCCTGCACTTGGATCTGTCCAGTACTGCCCCCCTGTTGCATCATAAAACACCTTGCTTGGCCAGAGCGTATAACCCCGGCTCCACACAAGGAAGAAGACGGTGTTGAAGTTGTTGTTTGCAATCGTATCCATCGCCGCTGCGATCTGGGACTGCGTAACAAACCCGGTGCCGGTGCGAGGCGTATACCAAACCCCTCGAAGTTCTCGCGGCTGGGCGAAAGATACGTCCATGACGACTGAAAACAACGACAGCATCATCGCTGTCCGATACCACCTCAGAATCAACCTCCAGCAATCCACTGATCCTCCGAGTCCCTTCGGGACACTCATTCAAATTACCCGCTATCACTTGCTCCTATTGCATCAAGATCATCTTTCTTGTCTGCGCCATACTTTCTGTCTTGAGCGTATAGAAGTAGATGCCGGAAGGCATTCGCAGCCCGGCGTTGTTCTTCCCATCCCACGTAACGGCATATGATCCGGCCGTTTTGAATTCCTCGACAAGCGTCTGAATCTCCCTACCGAGCAGATCAAAAATCCTTAAACTGAGAGAGCCTGCAACCGGAACGTGATAGCGAATGGTCGTGGAGGGATTGAAGGGGTTGGGGTAGTTCTGCTCAAGAACAAACCGCGTAGGCACGTTCTGACCGCTTCCTACAGAGACCAGCCGATCTGTCACGAATGCTGCAAGACCATTGTTGCCGACGAGCACAAAAAGGACAATGCTTCCATCTGGATTGACTTTGACATCGACATCCCCGGTCGCATTCAGGTTAGCATTGTTGCCGAGATCGGCCGTGGAATCTACCAGAACCGCTTTATCAGGGCCTGCCGTCACATCTATCAGTCGCGCGGGATCATGGTTTGTGGCTCCCGCAGGTGCACCGGCAAGAAATTTTCTTGGACCAACTTCAAAATAATGAATGTCAGCCACGAACGCCCCGAATATCGTGTCGGGCACAGAGCTAACGACAGTACCTGTGAGACTAACGAGATCAACCTTATTGCCGCTGGCAAATCGGCTCACGTAAGCATTGCCTCCGGGGGTGACTTGAGCAATACCTGCCCCGGCCTCCTGGCCGCCGATGTTGATTGGGCTACCGAGCGTAAAGTTCGCGCCGTCTGTTGTTCGAAAGGTCTGGACTACTGAGGTTGCTGCGTTTCCGCTTGCATAGATGACCGTGCCCGTACCAGTACCCGCCACATCAAAGCTATCACCGATGCGCGCGGTACCGGGCCGGCCCGAAAACGCGACAGTTGGTATTGCAGTCTCATTTGCCCAGCGATAGATCTTATAGACCGTATCAGCGCCTGATTGGATGGTAAGATTTGCGCCATAGATAACTCCGTCCCTCGCTACTTCGATCTCGTTCAGGGCAAATATACCGCCGGTGATTCCGGTAACATTCAACGAATCGAGCAGCGCCCCCGTGGAGGCACTTAAGACATACACTTTTAATCCGATTGCACGTGAGACGACCAGATAGCGATCCGTTACAGGATTATAGGCCGCACCGCGATAGAAATCCCCTGAAGCAGGAAACTGCGGCCGTGAGCCCGGATCGATTTTCCAGCGCTGCGTAAATTTCTGGCCAACCAGAGCCTGCGTTGACAGGAGCACGAGAAACAGCAAACCGCTCACAACTCGTTCCATGGCGACCTCCTTGAATTATGAAAGTAAGGTAAAAAAATATAGTGGATTACAATTCTTTGAGAACTTGCGGTTGCGGCGCATTGCTGCCATTGCGCACAGGCTTGAACAGATCATACAAGACAAGACCGACGGCTCCGAGAATCACGCCGTCTTCCTTGAGCGCTGTCGGAAGAATTCGAACCGCCTCTGCAGGTACTGAGAGAATGTCCTCACGGACTCTCTGCTGAACCCGATCGAGCACGATCGACCCCGCTTCGACAACCTGCCCACCGATCACGATTAGTTCGGGATTCAACGTGTTGATCAAATTAATACAGACAAGACTGGTGAGCGACGCCACTTCATCTAGCAACTGTAGGGCAATTTCTTCCCCCGCTTCGGCAGCACGGAAGATGCCATCTACCGTCACGGACTTTGCAGTCGGGACAAGTTCTCGATAACGTCTCGTCAAGACAGAAGTCGACAGGACATCACCAAAGTCGCGCTGATCGCCCCCGGTGTGGAGAAGGGGAAACTGTTCGCGAATCGTTTCGTTGCGAATCTCGTTGTAGCCGATTTCGCCCGCACTCTCGGTGATACCATGATGCAGCCTCCCGTCGATGATGATGCCAGCACCGATACCATCCCCGATCCAGAGAAAAATCTGATCGCGAACATGTTTCCCAACGCCAAAGAGAAATTCTCCAAGCGCGCGGGCTTTCACGTCATTCTCGACGTAAACCGGTAAACCAAATCGTTCTCGAAAACGCTCCCGAATGTTTGTACCTTTCCATCCAGCCAGGGTATCGGCAACTTGAATGATACCCGTCGATCGATCGATCAGTCCGGGTAGCCCGATGCCAATCCCAACATTCTTTGAAAGAAAGGATGCATTGGTTGCAAGCAGAGAATCGATGATGTCGAACGCTTGCACGAGAACAGTCCCCGGGGAGCTGCCAGACACATATTGAAAGCTTTTGCGGGCAATGATGCGAGCGTTGAGGTCCGTAACAGCTACAATACATTCAGTCATTCGCACATCGACCCCAATCACAAACCCTGCACTGGGGTTGAACCGTAGAAGTACCCGCTTGCGCCCACCATGTTGTGTGGAGGATGATTCGCCAGCCGTTTCGAGAAAACCCTCCTTAAGAAAACGGCTTACAATCTCAGAAACAGTCGGTTTGGACAGTCGACAACGTTGAGAGATTTCCGTGCGGGAGATAACATGAGAATCACGAACGAGGCGAAGTACACGGTACTCGTTCGGTTCATCGAAAAATTCGCTACGACGCAATAGAAGCCTGTGCATGGTCAAACCCGCCGACCTCTTTAGTAGGTTTGTTAGGTAAACTAACTGACGCAAACTAACACATTTCAGCGCTAATGTCAAGAGCTGGTCGTTAACCGGACAGTAGTGGTTGCAGTGGATGAATGATTCCTACCCGCCTGTTAATCATAAACTCAGGCTCGGCACTCGGGGGCCGGCCGAGTGCCTTACCGTTGTTCGTCAATCAACAAGAGAGCAGGGACACTTCTAATTCGGAATTCCGTCCTGACGTTATTCTCTGGATCGAATGCCGCTGGGAAAGTGTATCGCTTACTCCGAACGAAATACCACGTCATTGTAGGATCGCTCAACGAAACCGCAATGAACGTTGCCCGCTTCTGGTATCGGCGAAACAGCGCTTCGAAATTCAGCAGCGCCCACTGACAATGCGGACAGTCAACCGTGAAGAACAACACAACTTGCTTAGCATGGCTTGGACCCCGACCAGCATCGGTCTTTCATCGTTGAGAAAAACTAAGCCGAGTGGCCGAATCGGCGTGCCGACGGGTAACGGCTTCCGGTCAATTCCCGAGTGCAGAAACAGAAGCAACGCAGGTTGAAGTATGTCGCACGCTCAACATTGCAATACTTCATGACTCCACCATTCCATCAATCCTACAGAAGGTCATCAGAGGTAGAACTCCGGTCGGCGATCCTTCAAAAGATGGTTGCGCTCGGTAACTTCCTTCGTGTTGGCCAATGAGAGGTCGACATCGCAAACGGCGATCTCCGGTTTGTCGGGGGAGCAGCGATGGAGAATTTCCCCGTGGGGAGATGTGATTTGACTCTGTCCGATATACGTAAGCCGGACGCCGCCGCGGTCTTCCGTCCCCACACGATTGGCAGTCGCAGCGAAGACGCGGTTCTCCAAACAGCGCACGGGCATGCTGTTGGGACAATGAGGAAGAACAAGGTTGGAGGGATGCGCGATGAGCTGTGCGCCTTTGAGCGCTAACGTCCGCGCGGCTTCGGGAAAATACCAATCGAAGCAAATCATCATCCCCGCCGCGCCGTATGGCGTTTGGAACACCTGCAGCGGTGTGTTGCCCGGAGCGAAGAACAACTTCTCCCGGTCAAACAAATGAATCTTCCGATACAGCCCCGTCGTTCCGTCGTACCCGACAATCCCCGCTGCGTTGTACAGCGCCTCGCCATCCTGCTCCGCAAACCCGTACACGACGTAACACCTCCGCTCCTTTGAGAATTTCTCCAGTGCCGTGAAGCTCTCCCCCTTTCCGAACGGCTCCGCAAGTTGCTTGGCTTCCTCCTGCGTTGCGAAGTTGTAACCGGATGAAAACAGCTCCGGCAGCACGTAGAGGTCGGCTTCAACCGATTCCATCAGGCGTAGTGCGTCCACAATGTTCTGCCGCTTCTCACCAAAGACCGGATCCGTCTGAACAACGGCGAGCTTCATCCCGTGCGTTCTTTATGTTGGAGGTTGGTTCCTGTCGAGCTACATTCAAAAGAGAAGATAACAAACTTTCCTCGCACGATCACGCCGAGACGGTCGTTCGAACGGGTCGCGCTGCGGCGAGGTTCACAGAGTCCAGCCACTCCGCCGAGCGTGGATGCCTGCCGTGAATCGCTGCCTGGTATGCCTGTTGGATGGAGCGCGTCACCGGCCCCATCGCGCCGTTACCGATGACTCGAAAATCGATTTCGCGCAGCGCGATGCACTCCGCAGCCGTGCCGCACACGAAAACTTCATCCGCCGAGTATAACTGATCGCGCGAAATGGGCGCCTCCACCACTGTGTAGCCCAGGTCTTTTGCTAACAGCACAAGCGAATCGCGCGTGATCCCCTCCAACACGGGAGCAAGGTTGGGCGTGATGATGACGCCGCGCTTCACGATGAAGAGATTCTCTCCCGTACACTCCGCAACATAGCCTTGCGGGTCGAGCAGAATCGCTTCTTCAAATCCCAGCCGAAGGGATTCCGTTTTCGCCAGAAAGCTGTTGGCGTAGTTGCCGGTGACCTTCGCCTTGGTCATCATCACGTTCGGGTGATGGCGTGTGAACGAAGAGATGTTTGCGCGTACGCCGTGTGCAAGCGCCTCGGAGCCGAGATAGTTATTCCACTCCCACACCGCAATACCGACATGTGCCGTCCCGCCGTCGATGTTGAGATTCCACCCGCCGCCGGCAAGATAGACGAGCGGACGGATGTAACACTCTGCAAACCCGTTCGCCCGCACGGTGAGCTTCACCGCCTCGACGAGCTGATCGACCGAATACGGGAGCGAGCGAAAGCCGAGAATCTTCGCCGACTGCACGAGGCGCTCCATATGGTCGCGCAATCGAAAGACCGCCGGGCCGCGACTCGTTGCGTAGCACCGGATTCCTTCGAACGCCCCAATGCCGTAGTGAAGCGCCGGCGTCAAAAACGGCAATGTTGCCTCTTGCTGCTCCACCAACTCTCCGTTCATCCACACGTACGTTGAATGCATCTGCTGAATATCCTCTGCTATGATTGTTGAATGCGAGAACGAATTTCGTCCGTCATCGTCCGCGTTGTGTGCGTGCCGCCAAGGTCTGCCGTGCGAACACCGGCTTCGATTGTCCGCTCAACAGCCGTTTCCACCGCGGCCGCTTCCCGTTCGAGACCGAGTGAGTACCGCAGCATAAGTGCCGCGCTGAGAATCGCGCCGATCGGATTTGCCACACCCTTGCCTGCGATGTCGGGTGCAGAACCGTGCACCGGTTCATACAAACCCGGCCCTCCGTCCCCCAGACTTGCCGAGGGAAGCATCCCCATCGAGCCTGCGAGGACCGACACTTCATCCGTCAGGATGTCGCCAAACATATTTTCGGTCACCACAACGTCGAAGTATGCGGGATTGGAGATGAGTCGCATCGCCGCGGTATCCACCAGCATGTGGTCGAGCTGAACAGTGGGGAACCGCAAACACACTTCCTGCGCTGTCTGTCGCCACAGGCGCGACGATTCGAGCACGTTCGCCTTATCCACCGACGTGACCTTCCGACGGCGACGGAGCGATAATCCGAATGCACGCCGGACAATTCGTTCGACCTCGAAATCATGATAGACGAGTGTATCCACGGCTCGCACGTGTCCGTTGAATCGCTCACGTCCCTTCGGTTCTCCGAAATACAGCCCCCCAGTGAGTTCACGCACAACAATGATATCCACTCCCTTTAACCGTTCGGCTTTGAGTGGCGAAGCGTCTAGAAGTGAGGGATAGGTCTTCACCGGTCTGAGATTCGCGTAGAGACCAAGTCCTTTCCTCAGCGCAAGCAGGCCTTGCTCCGGCCGAACTGGTGCGTGCGGGTCATCCCATTGGGGGCCGCCAACCGCGCCGAGCAGGACCGCGTGTGCCGACGTGCAGGCGCTCAGCGTCGCATCGGTCAGCGCAGTGCCGTGCGTATCGACCGAGCTTCCACCGACCGGATGTTCTTCAACGTGGAATGCATGGCCGAACACATCGCCAACATGGTGCAACACGCGAACTGCCTCGGCCGTTACTTCCGGACCGATGCCATCGCCCGGCAAGACAACGATGTTGAAGTTCATCGTTCCTCTGCCTTTGGAGTATTGATCATCGCGCTGATCTCCTTTGAGCGGCGCGTGGCGGTGGCAATGGCGTTGATCAGCATCGAACGCAAGCCGTGCGATTCCAGCTCGTGGATGGCATTGATGGCGGTGCCGGCTGGAGTCGTAACCTGATCACGCAGAATCGCCGGATGCAGGCCCGATTCTTTGACGAGTTTCGCAGACCCCAACACCGTTTGGATCGCCAGCTTCGTGGAGATTTCCCTCGACAACCCCATCTTCACACCGCCGTCGATCAGTGCTTCAATGACCATATAGATGTACGCAGGACCGCTGCCACTCAAACCGGTGACGGCGTCGAGTTGTTCTTCGAGGACAACGATCGCTTCGCCGACTGCTTCGAAAATCGAGATCGCAATGCGCTGTTGCTCTTCGGAAACGTGCTTCCCGAATGAAATTGCCGTCGCCCCTTCGGCTACGGTTGAAGCGATGTTCGGCATGGCGCGGATGACCGGCAGATTCTTCCCTGCGCGCCGTTGGAAAAAGTCGATGGTCACGCCGGCTGCAATGGATATCAGCACGTGCGATTCCCGCAGCGCATGGTTCACCTGATCGAAAACCGACGGCACCGTCTGCGGTTTGACGCACAGCAAGAGAATATCGGACGATTCGACCGCTTCGATGACGCTCAAGGTGTGTCTGACATTCCATTGTGCCGAGATCCGCTGGAGCGTGTCGAGATGAAGTCCGCAGGCAATAATTTTCTCCGGCTGAGTCAATTGGGTGTTGATGATTCCCTTCATCAACGCGGTTCCCATATTCCCCGCGCCGAGAATTGCTATCGCACGATTGAGGACATGGTGGCGTGTTGTTGGAGTTGTCTGTATCGATTGGAGCATTTCCATGGTTCACCGATATGTTGTCTCGTACTGTTCAATCCGGTCCGCGAACTGAAGAATGTACTCCAATTCATCAACGCCGTTGAGCAGGCACGTTTTCGAAAAGCTGTCGATTGGGAAGGTGAACTGCTCCCCGCCCGGCACCGTCACCGTCTGCAATTCGAGATCCACCGTAAGCTCGGCGGATGGTGTCTGCTCGATGAGCTTGACCAACCGCTCATGCCGCGCGGCATCGACGTGAATCGGCAGCAGGCCGTTCTTCAGCGCATTGTTGCGGAAGATGTCGGCGAACGATGTGCTGATGACCGCGCGAAACCCGAAGTCCCGTAATGCCCACGGCGCATGCTCGCGGGAGGAGCCGCATCCGAAGTTGCCGCCCGCGAGGAGAATTTCCGCGCCGCCTGAAGCCGGCTTGTTGAGTACGAAATACGGGTTGATATTCCCGTTCGCATCGTACCGCCAATCGGCAAAGAGATACCGACCCAACCCCGCCTTGTCCGTTCCCTTCAAAAACCGTGCTGGAATGATCTGGTCTGTATCAATGTCGTTCACGAGTAACGGAACGACGCGAGATGTGAAAGACGGAAAATGTGACATAGTTTGGTGAGTGGTTAAGTGGTGAGTGGTTGAGTCGTGAGTGGTGGTTAAGCTCTGCTCAGTTCTTATGTCTTTCTGCTTTCTGCTTGCTGCTTCCTCAATCCACCATCAGCGTTCGAACATCAGTAATCGAGCCGGTGATTGCTGCAGCGGCAGCGGTAAGCGGCGATGCGAGGAACGTCCGTCCGCCTTTGCCTTGCCGCCCCTCAAAATTCCGGTTGCTGGTCGACACAGCATACTGACCCGGCTCGAGTTGGTCGCCGTTCATGGCAATGCACATCGAGCACCCTGCCTCGCGCCACTCCGCGCCCGCGTCGGCAAACACCCGATGTAAGCCTTCCGCTTCGGCCTGTCGCTTCACACCCTGCGACCCGGGTACGACGAGGACACGCACATTCGGAGCAACTCGTCTTCCTCTCAGCAGCGCAGCAGCCTGTTGTAGATCGGTGATGCGCGAGTTGGTGCAGCTGCCGATGAACACGACATCAATCGGCTTGCCGACGAGCGATTGGCCGGGTTTGAGGTCCATGTACGCTAAGGCTTTTTCCAAAGCCGCTTTCTTGGCGCCGTCAGAAATGTCCGCAGGCGATGGAACGCGTTCGGTGATGGCCATCCCCATGCCGGGATTTGTGCCGTACGTAATCATAGGTGGTAGGGTGCTCGCGTCAAGCGTGGTGGTCGTATCGTACCGGGCGCCGTCGTCTGTGCGAAGTCGGCGCCAGCGAGCCAGACTCGTCTCCCACTTCTTGCCCTTTGGTGCAAACTCGCGGCCGGCGATGTATTCGAAGGTCGTATCGTCCGGCGCAATCATTCCTGCACGCGCACCGCCTTCGATCGACATGTTACAGATCGTCATCCGCTCTTCCATCGACAGCGAGCGAATGGCACTGCCGGTATACTCGAAGACGTGTCCGGTTCCACCCGCAACGCCGACCTTCGCCAGCAGCGCGAGGATAATGTCTTTCGCCGTGACGCCGGGCCGAAGGTGTCCCTCAACGCGCACCTCGAAGGTTTTGGGTTTTCGCTGGAGCACACACTGTGTGGCGAGCACGTGCTCCACTTCGCTCGTCCCGATGCCGAACGCCAACGCCCCGAAGGCGCCATGCGTGGAGGTATGGCTATCGCCGCAGACAATCGTCATGCCAGGTTGGGTCAGGCCAAGCTCCGGCCCGATGACGTGCACGATGCCGCGATGCGGACTGTCCAACCCATACAGTCGAATGCCGAACTCGTGCGCATTCTCTTCTAACTGCAGAATTTGTTTCGCGGCTAACAGATCGGCGGCGATAAGAGGCGACGCAACGGTCGGGACGCTGTGGTCAACCGTTGCGACCGTCTTGTCGGGACGCCGCGCCTTCAACCCGCGCGTGCGAAGTCCGCTGAACGCCTGCGGGGAGGTGACTTCATGGATGAGATGCAGGTCGATGTACAGAATGGCCGGCGCACCCGGTTCTTCTGCTACAACGTGTGTGTTCCAGATTTTTTCGAACAACGTTTGAGGTTGATTCATATCCTACCGATTCTGTGCAACGGGAAGCTCCGCTTCCGTTGAGTCTTGTTGTTCAGCACGACGTCGCCGTGCGGCATGCGAACGATTCAGTGCTTCGATGTACGCCTTCGCGCTGCCGATGATCACATCGGTGCTCACGGCGCGGCCGTTGAACAGCACGCCGTCAAACTCCACACGCACGAACACCTCGCCGAACGCGTCGCATCCGGTGCCGACCGATGTGATGGAGTACTCCGTGAGTGTCCCGCGCACGCCGGTCATGCGCTCGATCGCTTTGTACGCCGCATCGACCGGCCCATCGCCCGGTGCAGAATCGATGAAGTGCCGCTCACCCAACCGCAGTTCAACCGTAGCCGTCGGCCGGACGTTCGTCCCGCAGCTCACCTGAATGCATTCGAGCTGATAGGAATCCTTCGGCGAATCTGCGGGATACTCCAGGATAGCAATCAGGTCCTCGTCGAAAATCTGCTTCTTCCGGTCGGCAACGGCGCAGAAAGTGGTGTACGCCCGCTCCAACTCATCGGCCGAGAGTGTGTATCCCAACTCCTCATAGCGTTTCTTCAACGCGTGCCGACCCGAATGCTTCCCCAACACGAGCGTGCTGTGCCGGATTCCCACCGACTGCGGCGTCATGATCTCGTAGGTGATCGGACTCTTCAGCATTCCGTCCTGATGGATGCCGGCCTCGTGCGCAAATGCGTTCGCTCCGACGATGGCCTTGTTGCGCTGAACCAACATGCCTGTGAGCGTACTGAGCAGCTTGCTCGATTTGTAAATTTCCTCAGCGTTGATGTTGGTGAACACACCAAGCCTCTCGCCACGTGTGCGGATGGCCATCACAATTTCTTCCAGCGACGCGTTACCCGCCCGCTCGCCGATGCCGTTGACGGTGCACTCGACTTGTCGCGCGCCGTTCTGGAGGGCGGCGAGAGAATTCGCAACAGCAATGCCAAGGTCGTTGTGGCAATGTGCGCTCAACGTCGCTCGCTCGATGCCATGGACACGCTCGCGTACCGCCCGGAACATCGCGCCGTACTCCTCCGGAATCGCATAGCCGACTGTATCCGGCAGATTGATGACCGTCGCGCCGGCGTCGACTGCTGCCTGGACGACTTCACACAGAAACCCGATCTCGCTGCGGGAGGCATCTTCACACGAAAACTCCACATCCTCGCACAACGATTTGGCGTACGAAACAGCCCAGACGACATCCTGCACAACCTGCTCTCTCGACTTGCGCAGCTTGTGTTTGAGATGAATGTCGGATGTCGCAATGAAGGTATGGATGCGCGGCCGTTTCGCGTGCCGGATTGCTTCCCACGCTCTGTCGATATCAGCCCTCACGGTGCGAGCTAACGCGGCAACGGCGGTGTGTTCGATGAGCTCTGCCACACGCTGGACGGCTTCGAAGTCCCCTTGCGAGGCGACCGGAAAGCCCGCTTCGATCACATCGACGCGGAGTTGTTCGAGCTGACGCGCCATGCGGACTTTCTCTTCGAGGTTCATACTGCAGCCTGGCGATTGCTCGCCATCGCGCAGCGTTGTATCGAAAATGTAGACTCTGTTCTCCACGCGACTCCTCACACGTGTTTGCCTTCGACCTCAGCGAGTTTTTTGACCCACTGCATCATCTCGCTGAATTGGTCGGGGAGCAGCGATTGTGCGCCGTCCGAGAATGCCTCTTCGGGGTTGGGATGCACTTCAACGATTAAGCCGTCGGCGCCGACCGCAACGGCTGCCTTCGCGAGCGGCGTCACGAGACTGCGCACGCCGGTTCCGTGGCTCGGGTCAACAATGACGGGAAGATGACTCATTTCTTTGAGCGCGGGGACGGCAGAAAGGTCGCAGGTGTTGCGCGTGTAGTCCTCGAACGTCCGAATGCCGCGCTCGCACAGAATCACCTCATAGTTCCCTTGCGACATGATGTATTCTGCCGACATGAGAAGCTCCTTGAGCGTGCTCGACATCCCGCGTTTGAGGAGCACCGGCCGGCGCGTCTTGCCGACTTCTTTCAGGAGGGCGAAGTTCTGCATGTTGCGCGCACCGACCTGCAGAATATCGGCGTAGCGGGCCACAAGCGGAACATCGGCGGGCGTGATGACTTCCGTGATGATGAGAAGTCCCGTTTTCTCGCGTGCTTCCGCCAGAAGCTTCAATCCTTCTTCTTCCAACCCCTGGAAGCTGTAGGGCGACGTCCGCGGCTTGAAGGCTCCTCCGCGCAGGATCCGTGCGCCGGCCTGCTTGACCTGCTCTGCTGTGTTCAAAATCTGCTCGCGGCTCTCCACCGAGCATGGGCCGGCCATCACAACAAAATGATGGTCGCCGATCGTGACGGGCGGTTGGCCGTTTTGGTGCGGATGCTGGAGGACGATGGTAGTTTTCTCTTGCTTCCACTCCATGCTTGCAAGTTTGAACGGCTTGAGAATGGGGACGGCGCTCTCGACCCCATCGAGCGACTCAAGCGCCTGTAGTCTCGTTTTGCCGCGCTCGTCGCCCACGCATGCAACGACGGTGCGCAGTTCACCGTAGATGGGATGCGGCTGAAAGCCGAGCTCTTTCACTTTGTCAAGAACGTGTTCGATGTGTTGCCGGTTTGCACCGGGTTTCATGACGATGATCATATTCGATGACGATACGTTTAGAGAAACATGTTATTGATTTGATTGGTGATGTGAGCGCGAGAGGTGATCTCACCGCACGCTGATTCCAACTCGGCAATGTAGCGCTCGCGGATCTCCGCGAGCTTCTCAAGGACGGATTGAAGGTCCGAACCTTCTGCGGACGCGATGCGAGCATGAAGCGCGTCGACCACGATCCGCTCCTCTTGCATGAACCGCTCGATGATGTCCGTCAGCGATTGCGACGATGTTCGATCAAATGATGCCATGCTGTGCTCCCTCTTAACTGCTTGGTCTGAATCTATGACTGTTCCACCGGAACGGCTGTTTCGGTTTCCGACTTCATCAGATAGTATGAGATGCTATCCACCAACGCCTGCCAGCTTGCTTCGATGATGTTGGCCGACACGCCGACGGTATTCCACGTTCTCGTCCCGCTCTTGCTCGTCACAAGAACGCGCACATTGGCACGCGTTCCATCCTGGCCGTCAATCACTCGCACCTTATAGTCGGCGAGCTGCATGTTCGCCAGAGCGGGATAGAACTTCCCTAACGCCTTGCGGAGTGCATTGTCGAGCGCATTGACGGGGCCGTTGCCTTCGGCGGCCGTGTGCTCGACCTGGTCCCCCACACGCACTTTGATGAGCGCCTCGGAAACGGGTTCCGCGCCGTTGGACTCCTTGTGCGTGATGACCTTGAAGCCTTGCAGCTCGAAGAACTCCCGCCACTCCTGCGTGTGCTGTTTGATGAGCAGTTCGAACGATCCGTCCGCATCCTCATAGCTGTAGCCGCGGAATTCGTTCTGCTTGATGTTCTCCACCACGCTTTGTATGCGACCCCCTACGGAGTCAACATCAATGCCCAGCTCGCGGGCTTTATAGATCACGTTGCTCCTGCCCGAGAGGTCGGAAACCAACACGCGACGTTGGTTGCCGACGCGCTCCGGTGCAATGTGTTCGTAGGTCCGCGAGTTCTTCATCACTGCGCTGACGTGCACGCCTCCCTTGTGAGCGAACGCGCTCGCGCCCACGTACGCTAAGTGCTTGCGAGGAGGAAGGTTTGCCAGTTCGCTCACGGCGCGAGAAAGCTCGGTGAGACGCTGAAGCTGGAAATCGGAAACGCAGCGATACCGGAGTTTGAGTTGGAGATTGGGAATGACAGAGCAGAGGTTTGCATTCCCGCATCGCTCACCGTAGCCGTTGATTGTTCCCTGTACATGCACCGCGCCCTCCCGCACGGCTGCAAGCGTGTTGGCGACGGCGATCTCCCCGTCGTTGTGTGTGTGAATGCCCAGCGGAACGTTGAGACGCTGCCGCACGTCTCGCACAATTGCTGCGAGCTCATCGGTCAGCGTGCCGCCGTTTGTATCGCACAGCACGACGACATCCGCTCCGGCATGCTGAGCAGCCCGGAGCGTTTGCAGCGCGTAGTCGCTGTTGCTCTTGTAGCCGTCGAAAAAATGTTCGGCGTCGTACACGACTTCTTTGCCCTGCGCTTTGAGATAGGCGACCGAGTCTTCGATCATGGCAAGGTTTTCGATGTCTGTGATCTGCAGGGCGTCGTTCACGTGCAGCAGCCACGTCTTGCCGAAGATCGTCACGACGGGGGTATCGGCTTCGATGAGCGCCTGCAGGTTCGGGTCGTCTTCCGGGCGGTACTGCGGCCTGCGCGTGCTGCCGAACGCGGCGATGCGGGCGTACCGCAGCGTTACGTCGCGGATGCGACGGAAGAATTCCATGTCGCGTGGATTCGAGCCGGGCCATCCGCCTTCGATGTAGTGAACGCCAAACTCGTCCAACATTCGCGCGATGCGAAGCTTGTCCTCGACGGAAAAAGCAACATCTTCTCCTTGCGTTCCATCGCGGAGCGTCGTGTCGTACAGAACGATCTGGCTCATGGATGACTCTCTGAGTGTGATTCCGTTGCATGCACAGATTCTGCCGCTTGCGCGCCGTTCCCGTTCCAGTTCTCCGGCCGCAGCGACCGCACGGCCACCCCTGCACGCCACATCTCGGAATTCCTCCACGCATCCAATTCCTGCTGAAGCTTCTGCCGGTAATCCGGAGCGCTGCACGTTTCCAACACACGTCGTGTTTCGACACCCGCGTGCACATCGCGATACAATAATTCGAACAGCGGCTTCACGGCCACTTCAAAGCGTTTCGACCAATCGAGCGCACCCCGCTGCGCCGTTGTACTGCACGAAGCGAACATCCAATCCATTCCATGTTTTCCGATGAGGGGATACAAACTCTGCGTTGCCTCCTCGACGGTCTCGTTGAACGCCTCGCTCGGTGAGTGACCCATGGCACGGAGCGTGTCGTACTGAGCCTTCATGATTCCGGCAATCGCACCCATCAAGACACCCCGTTCGCCGGTCAGGTCGCTGTAGACTTCTTTCTCGAACGTCGTCGGGAAGAGATACCCTGAGCCCACGGCGATGCCGAGCGCAACCACACGCTCGTGGGCGCGGCCGGTAGCATCCTGGTAGACCGCGAAGCTGGCGTTGATTCCGCTGCCGGCCAGGTAGTTGGATCGGACCGTGCGGCCTGCACCCTTCGGCGCCACAAGAACCACATCGACGTCGGGCGGCGGGACAACCCCGGTTTGATCCTTGAACACGATGGAGAAGCCGTGCGAGAAGTACAGCGCCTGCCCTTTCTTGAGATGCTTCTTGACGATTGGCCACTGTTCCTTCTGGCCGGCGTCGGAGAGCAGGTACTGCACAACCGTTGCGCGGTCAATTGCTTCTCCGATGTTTGCGAAGAGCGTCTTCCCCTCCTCCCAACCATCCCGCACTGCATCATCCCATCCCTTCCCTCCTTTTCGTTGACCGATGATGACGTTGATGCCGTTGTCGCGCAGGTTGAGCGACTGGCCGTGTCCCTGCGGCCCGTAACCGATGATAGCGACAACTTCATCTTTGAGCACTTCTTGTGCTTTGGATAGTGGGAATTCTTCCCGCGTCACCACGTTTTCTTTCACGCCGCCAAAATCGATGAGAGCCATTGTTCTGATTCTCCTTTATCTTGCATACCCATGCGGTTGCAGTGTTTTCGTTTCTTGAATTGTTGTTGCGGAAGACGCCACCTGTTTCGGTACGATCGTTCGGAACATCGGCATATACTCCTGCCAGTTCATCAAAATCTCTTGCGCCCGGGCGCTGTGGGTTGCTTCGAGGTGACGGTAGATGATCGATTGCAGGAATCTCTCTTCTTCCGCATCGACGATTGTTTTCATTTCGACAAGCTCGGGGTTGTACTTCCACGCAAGGTCGCCGAGCAGGTCGAGCAGATACGCAACACCGCCGGTCATTCCGGCACCGAAATTTCTGCCGACTGTTCCGAGCACTACCACGGCTCCTTGCGTCATGTATTCGCAGCAATGGTCGCCGGCGCCTTCGACCACCGATAGCGCGCCGCTGTTGCGGACTGCGAAGCGCTCTCCCGCTCTGCCGCAGACGAACAACGAACCGCCCGTCGCACCGTAGAGGACGGTGTTTCCGATGATCACTTCTTGTGCGGCATGGACGCGTACCGCTGGCGGCACTACGATGATCTCCCCACCCGACATCCCTTTGCCGACATAGTCGTTCGCCTCGCCGGTTAGCACCATGGTGATCCCGTGGACGAGGAATGCGCCGAAACTCTGCCCCGCGCTGCCGGTGAAGCGCAGTTCAATGGTGTTCGGTTGTAGCCCACGGTCGCCGTAGAGATAGGCAATTTCGCCGGAGAGTTTCGTCCCTACAGAGCGATTCGTGTTGCGAATCTTGTACGTACGGACGATTGATGTTTTATCCCGTAAGGCATTGTTCACGTCTTGTAGGATCGTATCGTCCAGCGGCTTATCCGGCCGGTCGTTGCGGTACCAGACGCGCAGCCGTTGCTCGTGCTCGTACTCGCGGCGCGCGAGGAGGTCGCTCAAATCGATGGTGTTCGCTTTTGGGTGCTCGCGAATCGTTTTCTGTTTCAGTAAATCGACGCGCCCAATGATTTCGTTGAGGGAGCGGAAGCCGAGTTCCGCCAGGATGGCTCGGACGTCTTCTGCAACGGCATTCAGATACTGGACCAGCATCTCGGGCTTGCCGTCGAATCGCGCGCGGAGCTTTTCATCCTGCGTCGCAATACCAACGGGACAGGTATTGAGATGGCATTGACGAACATAGCGGCATCCTAGCGCAATGAGCGCCGCCGTTCCAAAATTATATTCCTCTGCTCCGAGCATTGCGGCGATGACAATATCGCGGCCGGTCTTCAAGCCGCCATCGACACGGAGTGTGACGCGCTCGCGCAGCCCGTTCATGACCAGCACCTGCTGGGCCTCGGCAAGTCCCAGTTCCCACGGCGAGCCGGCATTCTTAATCGAGCTGAGTGGCGATGCGCCCGTGCCGCCTTCGTGTCCGCTGATGAGAATGACGTCGGCGTATGCCTTCGCTACGCCTGCGGCAATCGTTCCAATACCTGCTTCGGAGACAAGCTTGACGCAAACACGAGCGCGCGGGTTCACCTGCTTCAGGTCATAAATCAACTGCGCAAGGTCTTCGATGCTATAGATATCATGATGCGGCGGCGGTGAAATGAGCGCGATCCCCGGCACCGCTTTGCGCAAGCGGGCAATGAGCGGAGAGACCTTGCCCGCCGGGATGTGTCCCCCCTCACCCGGCTTCGAGCCCTGCGCCATCTTGATTTCAAGCTCTTTCGCGCTCGCAAGGTATTCCGCGGTTACTCCAAATCGCGCCGACGCCACCTGCTTGATCGCGCTGTTTGCCCAATCGCCGTTCGGAAGCATTTTGAAGCGCCGGGGGTCTTCTCCGCCTTCCCCGCTATTGCTTTTTCCACCGATGCGGTTCATTGCAATGGCAATGGTTTCGTGCGTCTCCGGGGATAGTGCTCCAAGCGACATCGCGGCGGTAGTGAACCGTTTCCGTATTTCTTCGATAGGCTCAACGTCTGCGAGGGCAATCGGATGATTGAGTTTCTTCGTCGTGAGCAGGTCTTTGATGCCAAACGGTGTTTGCTCGCTGATGGCTGCTTTCAGATGCTCATACTCCTCGCGGTTACCTGAGTCACGCAGCTTTTGCATTGCGCGCAGCGCGTCGGGAGACCACGCGCGGCGCTCGCCGTTTTTCCTGAACCGGTACGTCCCCTCATCGATCAGTGATGGCTTCGCGGTCATGAACGCGCGAGCATGACGCTCCAGCGCTTCCCGGGCGATTTCCCGCAACCCCAGTCCGCCGATACGCGACGGCGTACCGGTGAAATATTGCTGCACGACTTCTTTTGAAATCCCCAGCGCTTCGAAGATTTGTGCTCCACGGTAGGAACCGAGAAGCGAAATACCCATCTTCGACATGACTTTGAGAATGCCCTGCTCGATGGCTGTCCGGAAATTTGAAAGCGCTTCAGGAACCGTGACCTGCTTGAGCTCGCCACACTCCACCATCGCGCGAATCGTTTCACACGCGAGATACGGATTGACGGCGTTCGCGCCGTAGCCAATGAGCGTTGCAAAATGATGGACGTCCCGCGGCTCGCCGGTTTCTGCCACGACACTCAGTTTGAGCCGCTTGTTCTGTTGTACCAGATGATTGTGTACCGCGCCCACGGCCAGCAACATCGGAACGGGAATATTGTCCTTGCTCACACCGCGGTCGCTAAGCACAACCAGGCATTTCCCTTCATCCGCCGCTCGCTCTGCGGCATTGCACAACTGATGAAGCGCGCGCACAAGCCCATCCTCGCCTTCCCGCGCTTGGAACAATACCGGCAGCGTCGCGGACTGGAACGCCGGATCTTCCAGTGAACACAACTGTTTCAACTCTTCATCGAAGAGCACCGGACTTTGCAGCTCGACCTGCTTCGCATGCTCGGGCGTTTCGTCGAACCAATTGCGCCGATAGCCGAGTTTGCTCGTGAGTGACATGACAAGCCGCTCGCGAATCGGGTCGATGGGTGGGTTGGTAACCTGCGCAAACTGCTGGCGAAAATAGGAGGACAACAGCTTGGGCAATCGGGAAAGCACAGCGAGCGGCGCATCATCCCCCATCGAGCCGACTGGCTCTTGGGCGGACTCCGCCATCGGCTTCAACAACAACGACAACTCTTCTGCGCTGTAGCCGAAGCAGAGCTGTTCGCGCACAAGGTCAACACCATTGCGCGTAGCACTCCTTACGTCAGAGGGGTGTGAAAGCGGCAGCCGGAAAATATTTTTAACCCATCCCGAATAGGGCCGCTGCGCAGCGATTTCATTTTTGATTTCAAGGTCTTTCAGCAGCACACCACGCGCCGTATCGACAGCAATCATCTGTCCAGGACCAAGCCGCCCCTTCTCGACAACTGTGGAATCATCCATCTGTAGCGCACCGACCTCCGAGCCGACCACAACCAATCCATCCGCGGTAACTTTGTAGCGGGCGGGGCGGAGGCCGTTCCGGTCGAGTGTTGCCCCTACAATGGTACCGTCGCTGAACACCAGCGCCGCCGGACCATCCCACGGCTCGCTGAAGCATTCGTGGTAATCATAAAAGTCTTTGACTTGCTGGTTGACGTCCGGGCGCGACCGCCACGCTTCGGGCACCAGCATCATCATCGAGTGAAGGACATTGCGGCGCGAGAGCGTGAGCGCTTCGAGCGCGTTATCGAGATGAGCCGAATCGCTGCCGCCCGGCGAGATGAGCGGCTTCAGTATCTTGACGTCATCACCCCACCAATCGGACGCCAGTTCCGCTTCACGCGCTTTTGTCCACACCCTGTTGCCCTGAATGGTGTTAATCTCGCCGTTGTGGGCAAGCATGCGGAACGGCTGCGCCAGATGCCATGTGGGGAACGTATTCGTGCTGTAGCGCTGGTGATAGATGGCGAACGCGGACTCGAAACGCCGGTCTCGCAAATCAGGATAGAATCGATCCAGCACAGTGGCTATCATCAACCCCTTGTAAACAATCGTGCGGCACGAGAACGAGCACATGTAAAAATTCTTTACGTCCGTCTTCAGGATATGTTTTTCAATTTCCTTCCGACAGAGATACAAGATGCGCTCAAACTCCGCAGGACTAACATGCCGCGGCTTTCGTACGAAGACCTGTTGAACCTTCGGCGCCGTCAGCGCGGCACTGTCGCCGATCACCGTAGGGTCGACCGGAACGCTGCGCCAACCGAGGAAGCCAAGCCCGCGGCTCGAGACCACATGCTCCACGAGCGCACGGCAGAGCGAGTATGCGTCTTCGTCGTTTCCCGGCATGAACACCATCCCAACGCCTAACTCCTGTTCCGACTCCAGTTTTGTCGCGAGTCCAGAGACGTCGTGCAGGAAAAATTTTGTCGGCAACTGCGTGAGAATGCCCGCACCATCCCCCGTTTGTGTATCAGCCGCAACCGCGCCGCGGTGCGTCAGGTTGCAGACCGACTCGATTGCCTTCGAAACGATATCGTGGCTCTTCGCGCCGGAAATCCGTGCAACAAACCCAGTACCACACGCGTCATGCTCAAACCGGGGATCGTAGAGCGGAAAAGTTGCCCTCAGGTTGTCTTCCATGGAGGTTGTAGGTTCAGAGTTCAAGGTTGAACGTTCAAGGTTTAAAGTTGTTTGATCCCATGCACCGTTTCTCCCAATCTCCGTTTCATCTTTTCCCCCGTTTCTCCGTTGGCCCGCTTCCCCGGTTTCTCCCTTTCCCCTTTCTCCGTCTATCACCGCTTCCGTCCCCCATTTCACCCCACCCGACACTCGTCGCCCGACACCTCACTACACTTCCCCTTGAAACTCCCTTTTCAACGCCACTCTTCCCGTGCGCGCCATTTCTTTGATGCCGAACGGCTTCAGCATCTTGATGATGGCATCCACCTTCTGCTTGCCGCCGGTTGCTTCGAGCGTGACGGTCTTCGGGCTGATGTCCACCACCTTCGCGCGAAAAATCTCCGCAATCTGCATGATCTCCGAGCGCGTGTCGGGGCTCGATTGCACTTTCACTAACACGAGCTCGCGCTCCACGAAGCTGTCGAATGTTAAGTCGACTACCTTGATGGTGTCGATGAGCTTGTTGAGCTGTTTGATGATCTGCTCGATGATCTGGTCGTCGCCGCGCGTGACGATGGTCATGCGCGAAACGTCCGGCTCTTCCGTCGGGCCGACGGTGAGGCTCTCGATCGTGTAGCCCTTTGCCGCAAACAGGCCGGCGATGCGATTGAACGCGCCGAATGTATTCTCCAACAGAATCGAGATCGTATGCCGCTTCAACTGCTCGGCGGAGCTTTGCGCAGATGACGCGGGCGATGCGGTTGCAAGTGTTTGGCTCATAGGAATTGTGCGTTGATCGTTGATAGTGCTGCTTCTAAACAGCGGTTGTGAGGTACGCCAAAGGCGTACCGAACCACTGAGTCGCCAATTACACTCCTTTCTTCAACAACTTCACTTCGTCCTCAAGGACATCCCCGTCTGCGCTCATGGGAACCGGTTCCGGCGTGTCGAGCATCTCAGCTACGGTCTGTCCGGCAGGGATCATCGGATACACATTATCTTCTTTGGCAACGGCGAACTCGATGCACAGTGGCCCTTGATGATACTCCATTGCATGCACGATCGCTCCTTCCACTTCTGCGGGCCTCGCGACCCGAGAAGCGGGGCAACCGTATGCTTCCGCCAATTTCACAAAATCCGGGTTGTACAGTTCAACATGCGAATACCGCCTGCGCCAGAACAGCTCCTGCCATTGCCGCACCATGCCGAGGAATCCGTTGTTGATGATGAAAATCTTCATCGGCAGTTTATGCTCGACGATGGTTGCCAACTCCTGTATGTTCATCTGGAACCCCCCGTCGCCGCTGATGGAAATCACGGGCAAGTCGTGCCGCCCGAACGCCGCCCCCATCGCCGCGGGCAGTGAAAACCCCATCGTGCCCAACCCGCCGGAGGTGATATGCGAGCGCGGATGCACCCAGGTAAAGAACTGCGCCGTCCACATCTGATGCTGCCCCACATCGGTGACAACGATGGCGTTGCCTTTGGTGACTTCGCCGAGCGTGTGGATGACCTGCTGCGCGCGGAGCGACTCGCCCTGCTTATAGCGCAGCGGATGTTCGTTCTTCCAGTGCGCGATGGTCTTCAGCCAGTCCGACGTGTCGAGCAGCTCCACGAGGTCCAGCAATTTCGTGAGGACATTCTTCACGTCGCCGACGATGGGAATGTCCACCTTGACGTTCTTACTGATGGCGGATGGGTCGATATCGATGTGGACTTTCTTCGCTTCGGGCGCGAAGGCGTCCACCTTGCCCGTGACGCGGTCGTCGAACCGCGCCCCGACGGCAATCAAGACGTCGCAGTAGTTCACCGCGACGTTGGAGTACCACGTGCCGTGCATTCCGAGCATGCCCATCGAGAGCGGGTTGGTTTCCGGGAAAGCACCGAGGCCGTGCAGTGTCGTCGTGACGGGACATTGGAGTTTGTCGGCGAGCGTAGTCAGCTCGGCAGTCGCGTTGGATTGAATCACGCCGCCGCCGACGTAGAGAACAGGACGCTTGGCGGTCTTGATCAACGCCGCAGCTTTGTGGATTTGCTTCATGTGCCCATCGACAGTGGGATGATAACTGCGGAGGCGGACGGTTTCAGGATAGAAGAATGCCGTCCGCTGAGCCATCACATCTTTCGGCAGGTCAACAAGAACGGGGCCGGGACGGCCCGTCGTCGCAACGTAGAACGCTTCCTTGACCGTCGACGCAAGCTCACGCACATCCTTGACGAGATAGTTGTGCTTGGTGATCGGCCGCGTGATGCCGACGATGTCCGCTTCCTGGAACGCATCGTTACCGATGAGCTTGAGCGGCACCTGGCCGGAGAAGACGACGATCGGAATCGAATCCATGAACGCATCGGCGATACCGGTGACGGTGTTCGTCGCTCCGGGTCCCGATGTCACCAGCACAACGCCCGGCTTGCCCGTTGCTTTGGCGTATCCTTCCGCCGCGTGCGTCGCTCCCTGCTCATGCCGAACGAGCACGTGCTTGATGTCGGAAAGATCCACCAGCGCATCATACACGCCGATGATCGCGCCGCCCGGATAACCGAAGACCACCTCGACGCCTTCTTCGATGAGCGAGCGGACGAAAATCTCCGAGCCGGTTATGACCTTGCCGTAGTACTCTGCTTGCGCGTGCTTTCCTTTGGACGGTGGCATAGCGTCAACTCCCTTGATGGTTGTCTATCGCAACTCTGACTCTCTTCTTG
>JBGFRR010000032.1:0-4227 GCA_041695045.1 Bacteroidota bacterium | reverse complement strand
GACCTTCTCGCCATTGGCGCCCATCCAGACGACCTTGAACTTTCCTGCGGCGGCACAATTGCCCTGCTCGTTGCACAAGGCCGCAGTGTTGCCTTGGCCGACCTCACACAGGGAGAGTTGGGCACACGCGGAACAAAAGAGGTTCGCGCGCAGGAAGCCGAAGAGGCCGCGCACATCCTCGGCGCCGCCTCCCGCCACAATCTTGAAATTCCCGACGGCAACATCGAACCAACGCGCGAGAACTTGCTCAAAGTCATCTCGCTGATTCGGGCAGTCCAGCCGTCGATTCTTCTCATCCCGCACTCCATCGAACGACACCCCGACCATTTCCATACACATCGGCTCTGTCGAGAGGCATGGTTTTACTCTGGACTTCAAAAGATCGAAACAACGTTCGGGGGGCAAGTACAAAGTCCATTTCGCCCCAACAACTCCTTTGAATACATGCAGTCGTACGAGTTCGTCCCGTCGTTCATTGTCGACATCAGCGAAGTGTTTGAAACCAAGATGGCTGCGATTCGCGCCTATGCCTCGCAATTCCACAACCCGAAGAGCACCGAGCGTGAGACGAAACTCAGCAGGCCGGAGTTTTTGGAGATGGTCGAAACACGTGCACGCTACTACGGCCAGCAGATTGGGGTGCGCTATGGTGAGCCGTTCTTCTCGACGCTGCCGATCGGTGTTCGAACTCCGTTCGACCTTCTGCTCAACAAAGGATAATCTCGCCTACCGTTGAGTCATGGTGAGTGGTTCGAGGTTAAGAAGGTCAAGGAATCCTAACAGTAAGAACCCTTTCCAACTCTCAAGAAAGCCTGGTTGATTATTTGCCCCCTTTGCCGTATTTTTATCGTGGCATTGGGATTGCATGGAACTCATCATCCTTTGCCGACGTTATACTTCACAACCATGAAGCGGATTCCAACATCCATCATCGCAGCGGCGCTCGTTGTTGTTTTCAGCGCCTTCAACATCGGAATGCCGATTGTGATACATCTTTGTCCGATGATGCAAGGCCCGATGATGCAAGAATCGGCCGTGTGCTGCCCGGTTTCCCGCGCGCCCATCGGGACGACGCAACTTTCAAACCAGGTGGGTGATTGCTGCAACTCCTACATTATTGCGGAGAGAAACACCGTACCGTTTCTCCAAGTCCTCCGTATCGATGCGACAAACAGCGACACCCAAGTAGCCGCTCTCTGCATCGATCCTCAGTCCTTCGATGCACCGAGACTGATCACCTACACAAGCACTTCTTCAGCATTCCACATACACGCTCCTCCGTTGTTTCTGCTCCATTCTTCGTTGTTGATCTAAAAGTCTCTTCTCTGTTGTCCTGTCTAAAGTCCTGCGCAAGGGTGTAGCGCTCGGACTTCTCAATCCCATTTTTCTGTCATTCTATCTGTAAGGAGAGCGTATGGTTCGCTTTCTCGTTGCCGCAGTCATTCTTCTGGCCGCAGATGTTCATGCCGTTGCGCAAGAGGTTCAGGAAGAAGAGTTGCGGTTTCTTATCCTCGAAGCCTTTGCGCGTAACCCGGCCATCGAAGCCGAGGTCCTCAAGATGCGTGCTGCCGAAGAGCGCATTCCTCAGGCCGGTGCTCTGGATGACCCCAGCTTGACGTTTAAGGTCGAGGAGTTCCCCGACGCGCGCGGCGGCCAGGCGAAATACTATTCGTTCGATCTGATGCAGATGATCACCTTCCCTACAAAGTTAGGCACACGAAGGGACATTGCTGCAATTCAGGCAGAGCATGCCTATCATGAGTATCTGGAGAAAGTCCTCGTCGTCATTGCCCAGCTCAAGTCGGCCTACGCTATGCTGTGGGGGGCAAGGAACAATCTCGACCTGAATCTCCGGAATCAGAAGCTGCTCGAACAGATCGTCGAAGCCGCGCAAACACTCTACAGCGTGGGCAAAGTCCCACAGCAAGATGTGCTGAAGGCCTCTATCGAGCTTTCGAAAGTGAAGAATGAAGAGGCGTCACTTCGTCAGGAAATGATTGCTGCCGAGGCAATGCTGCGCGCGCTGTTGAACAGGGAAGAATCCAGCCCCATCGGTTTCATTGCACTCGGATCACTGCAAACGGTGCAACATTCGGAGAACGACCTCCAACGATTTGCGCGGCACAATCGACCGATGCTCGTACACGACTCGTTGAGCGTGCTTGAGGCAGACCTTATGCTGCGGCTCAATCGCCAAGAATACCTTCCCAACTTCACCGTCGGCATCGAACGAATGACGATGCCCGGCAGCGGCATGGGGAACTGGGCGGTCTCCGCCGGCATCAGCCTGCCGTTTGCGCCGTGGACGCTCAACAAGGCTTCCGCGCGTGTCCAGGAAGCCCAAGCCCGTCGAGGAGTAATGGAATCAATGTTCGCCTCGACCCGCACCATGATTGCAGCAAGAGTGCGTGAGGCATATGCCGCCGTCAAAGCCTGGGAGCGACGAGCATCATCATACGAGATGGATATTCTCCCTAAAACCGAGCGCTCACTTCGCCTCCTCATGACGGAATACCAAACCGGCGTGACTTCCTACCTCATGTTGATTGACGGTTTTAGAATATATCAGGAGATGGCTATGGACAACATCATGGCGCGGGTACGCTATGAACAGGCAGTAGCAGCGCTCGAACGGGAAGTCGGCGTCACCGACCTCAGTGTCATTCCAAAGGAACAGTAAGGAGGTACAACCATGCGACTGAATGTATTGTTTCTCATGCTTCTCCTGCTGATTGCTGTGAGTGGATGGGGATGTTCCAGTAAGGAGCACGACCAACAGGCTCAGGCATCAACACAAGAGGAATATTACACCTGTCCGATGCACCCCTCGGTGCGAAGCGACCGGCCGGGTGCATGCCCGGTGTGCGGCATGGCGCTCGTGAAAAAGTCCGCGCAGCAAGAAGCATCACCCGATGAGCTTGCAACGCTCCAGCGCGTGAGCTTTTCTCCCACGCAGCGCGTCGTTGCCAATGTCAGCACGGTCCGAGCGGAGAAGCGCCCGCTGTCTAAGACGCTCGACCTCGTCGGCGTCGTAAGTATTGCGGAGCCAAACTATCGCCGCATCAGCATGCGGTTCCCGGGCCGAATCGAGAAACTGCATGTGAACTACACGGGACAGGTCATTCGTGTCGGCGATCCTGTGGCGGATGTGTATAGCCCCGAAGCGATTGCCGCGCAAAAGGAATATTTGCTCGCACTGCAGAATGCTAACGGCGACGCTCCCGGCGGCGATTCCTACGTAAAACAATCAGAGCTCAAGCTCTTGCTCTGGGGATTTACGCCGAAACAGATCGATGAGCTGCGTGCGAGTCGTGAAGTTACACACGTCGTCACGATCCACTCACCCATTGGTGGAACAGTGTTGAAGAAAAATGTGGATGAACAGAACTACACGATGACGGGGCAGGATATTTTCGATGTCGTTGACCTGTCCACCGTTTGGGTGTATCTCGACGTGTACGAAAAAGACCTGCGCTTCATCAAGATTGGCCAGACAGTCGATGTTGTCTCGTCTGCCTATCCGAACGAAGTATTCAAAGGCCGATTAGCATTGATCGACCCGGTAATCAACCCAGAAACGCGAACGGCACGCGCCCGAGCAGACTTCCCCAACGCCGGCAACAAACTGAAGCCCCAGACCTACGTAACAGCGTCATTGCGCCAGGATATCGGCGTCTCACTTGCTGTTCCGCTCTCCGCTGTCCTCTTCACCGGCAAGCGAACGCTCGTATGGATTGAAGTCGAGCCGAATATCTTCGAACCGCGTGAAGTCGTCACGGGCGTTCGTACCGCAACACAGTATCAAATCCTGAACGGCCTCTACGAAGGGGAGATGGTGGTTGCGACCGGTGGCTACCTCATCGAATCTGAGAGCAACCTCCAGATGCCGGGCGTCGATCCGCATGCCGGCCACACGACGCCAACCGCGGAGCGCACTGCCGCGACGACGCCATCAGCAACAGGCGACGTTCACATCACCGTTAAAGGAACGTATCAGCCGGAACGAGTGCGCGTGAAAGCGAGACAGCTCGTTCGGCTTCACTTTCATCGGGAAGAAGCTGCGCGCTGCACGGATGAAGTGGTCTTTGAAGACTTCAACATTCGTCGCAAGCTTCCGGCATTTCAAACCACAATCATTGAATTTACCCCAACTCGGCCGGGAGAGTACACCTTCACATGCGGCATGGATATGGTCCATGGAAAACTGATTGTTGAGCCATGAGCAAC
>JBGFRR010000154.1:0-4245 GCA_041695045.1 Bacteroidota bacterium | reverse complement strand
GCTTTTCTCTGCAAGGATTTTGTGGACTTTTATTCAAATGTCGTGCATTTTCTCCATGAAGTCCATGACTAACTCCTTGCGTTGTATAATTTTATTACTTTTTCAGTAGACCCTACATAGATTGCGTCTCGTTGGATCCGAACCCTGAGCGATTCGTTCATACGATCTCGGAGTCTCACAACGTTGATCCTACAACCAAGAGAGTCTTGAAAGAATTGCTGAATACCGATTAACGAGAACAGGTCTGGTTTCTCAAGTTCTACGACAATATCGATGTCGCTTTGTCTCCCCTGTTCGCCTCTCGCGATACTCCCGAAAAGCCCAATCTTTCTCACACCGTATTTCATTTTCAGCTCTTCTTTGTGTGTACGTATGAAGCGAAGGATGTCGTCCCTTTCCAGTTTAGCGATCATCGTCTACCGCTCTCCTTACTTGTTGCATTGTACTGTAGCTTCCTGGAATTCTCGCGCAGGCGATCGTATTTCGTCTGGATAGCAGTGCTCAAGATACGCTGGGTCATCGGTAAATCTCTTTTCTATGCCCTACTCGTAACACGATAGGAGACGATTCCAATCCTGAATAGCCCGATGAGTGAGAACGATCTTATACATTGCCAGGAAGGAGGTCGTCGAGCGGTTTCACTTTTCTGCTTTTGTACTCTTGACGTGCCTCTTTCACTGATGCGATGAACTCTGGGCTGTACTGCGCCCTGAGGTCTTCGATCTCATCTTCAATTGCCTGCTTTACAGATTTAGCGATGATCGATGTTAACTCGTCAACTGTGAGTTCGTGAAGTGAACGATGATCTGTCATGCCTCCTCCAAAATACTCTCTATGATTTTATACTCTTAGCCGTTCTTCCAATGCCTTCCGCACAACTTCCATCGGCATCTGTTTTCCCGTCCACAGCTCGAATGCCTTCGCTCCCTGGTGGAGGAACATGTCGAGACCGGCGACCGTTGTGGCTCCGGATGCCACCGCATGACGCAACAATGTAGTTTGCAACGGCCTGTAAATCAAGTCGAAAACAATCTGCCCCTCGTGGAATGCAGCGTCCGGCGGAAGCGGCGAAGCATCGACGTGTGGACTCATCCCCACCGGCGTCGCGTTGACGATGAGCGCTGCGTCACGCACGAACTCGTTGACCTCTCTGTCTGTGATACTCATGACGTGAACGATGCTGTCGCTGCGTAGCGATTTCGCAAGCATCTCGCCTCGCTCAACTGTTCGAGTTGCGATGGTCAGACGTTCCACACCAAACTTATGGATGAGTACATCAGCGGCAGCTCGTGCCGCTCCGCCTGCACCAAGGAGAACCGCCTTTCCCCCTCGCACGTCCTGTTCATACGGTGTTAACGTTCGTGCAATGCCGTAAACATCCGTGTTGTAGCCTCGCAACTGTCCATCACGTGCTACGACCGTATTCACGGCGCCAATCCTTTTTGCTTCATCATCGATTTCATCCAGTAGCTCGATGATCCTCTCCTTGTGCGGAATCGTCACGTTGAATCCATCGCATCCTTCTTCGATCATCGTGTGCACGTCGTCGCTGAGTAGCTCCGGTCTGACCTCCCGCGCCACGAATGAAGAGGGAAGCCCTAAGGCATCCATCGCGGTTTGGTGCATCAACGGTGAGAGCGAATGTCCGATGGGATGACCGATGACAGCAAAGAATCGTGTGGGCCGGGTAGACATGCAAGTTGGGTCTAAGATACGGAAATGTTTGGGGTGGGGAAAGGAGGGGGAGGGTATTCTTGTTATTCCAAAGTCTGCCTGCAACGGAGGTGTTCCTTCGGAGGCGACCAGGCAGGCGGGAGTCTCTCAACGGCGCAGAACAAGGTGCCTAAGGAGAGCAGGCTATTTCTTGAGAAGCTGGGCGAACGTTCGTGTGCCGCGGAGGTGGGGGTATTCTTCTTTGAATATCTTCTTCAGGTCGGGGTTGAGCAAGAACGCCGTGCTGAAACACTCGGCCGCTTCCTCCGTGCGCTGGAGAGCGAGTTTGGTTTTGCCGAGCGCGTAGCGGGCGACCGAGAAGGAGGGGTCGAGCTTTGTGGCTTGTTCGAGTGCCCGTTCGGATTCGAGAAGATTGCCGGTTTCAAACAACGTCTCGCCGTAATCGAACCATGCCTCGGCGTTCTTTGGGTCTTGTTGAACCACCATCCGATAGCTCGCGAGGCTCTCGTTGAGCATACCGAGGTTGTACTCCGCATCTGCCCGTGCATACCAGAGCTCAGGATAGTTGTTGCAGACCGAGAGGGCAGCGATGTAATCCTGCAGGGCTTTTTCCGGCTGGTCGAGTGCATCATAGCAGCATCCCCTGCCGAACCATGATTCGTAGTGCTGGCTGTCGTACTTAATGGCGTTCGTGAAGCAGTCGATTGCTTCCTGGTAGCGACCTAATTCCTCAGAAGCATTGCCAAGGTTGTGCCACGCCGGAACATCGGTCGGCTCTAACTCCAGCGTCTGTCGGTAACAATCCGTGGCCTCAGCAAGCTTTCCTAAGTTGACGAAGGCATTCCCCTTGTTGTACCAAGCCGCGGGGAAGTCCTCTTTGATCGCGAGCGCCATGTCGTAGCTGGCAAGCGACTGCTCGTAACGTCCTAACCTGTTCAGCACAATCCCCCTATTATACCATGCATTGTAGTTGTAGGGGTCTCTCTGAATGTGTTCATCGTAGCACTGAAGGGACTGCGCAAGTTGGTTGAGGAAATCGTAGCAGTATCCCAACTCATACCATGCATCGGGATGGTCGGGATTGAGCTGGAGGATGAAGCGGAAGAGGTCAACCGCCTCGTTGAAGCGTTCTTCTTTCTCGAGCGTTACTGCCTTATGAAAGAGCGCTTCCTCGTGCTTCGGCTCGATGTCGAGTGCTGTGTTGAAGGCGTTGATGGCCTCCTCCACGCGATTCAGATTATCCAGCGTAATACCCTTGTTGACGAAAATTTCAGGGTCTGTGGGGTTGAGCGTTGCGGCCTTCTCGTAGCAGGCGATGGCCTCCTCATATTTGAAGAGGTTGTTGAGGATCATCCCCTTGCGTTGCCACACATCTGCATTGAAAGGTTCGAACGACAGCAGCCGCTCGGTGAAGTGAAGCGCCTCTTCGAACTGGTCGTGCTCGAAGTAAAACTGGATAATCTCCTCGAGGGCTTCGGGGTTGTTGATGTCTTTGTCGCCGTTGCGGAGTTGCTCCCGAAACTTTCTGAGGTCGTCGTCGGAGCGGTCGTTTGGAAGGGGAGGCAGGTTGTCGTTGTCGAAGTGGTCAAAATCTGGCATCTCGTACTCCTCGCGTAAAACAGTAAACAACTGCCTGTGCCAATAAAGCAAAAAAACGAACTGAAGTCAAGTAACGATTGAGGAGGCAGCGACATCGCCCTTGAAATTCCAGCGCAAAGGTTCAGCTTTTTGGATTGATTTTCCCAGCTGCGTCGGTTATATTGAACGTTCGTCAGCGCAAAATGATTGCTGAAAACATTGAAAAAGTCCGGTCTCGGATTCTCGAAGCATGCCAGCGCAGCGGCCGGAACCCTGAAGATGTGCTCCTTGTGGGCGTTACGAAGACCTTTGGGCCGGAGGCGATTCGAGAGGCAATGCGAGCGGGATTGTTAGATTTTGGGGAAAGCTACGCTCAAGAACTTCGCACGAAACGTGAAGCCCTGAAGCATGAGCCGATTCGATGGCACTTCATCGGCCATCTCCAGACGAACAAGGTGAAGTATGTGGCCGACTTCGTCCACCTTGTGCACTCGGTCGATAATGAGCGCGTAGCGGAGGAACTCAACAAGCGGGCGGAAAAAGCCGGCTGCACGATCGGCGTCTTGGTGGAAGTGCACACAACCGATGAACCCACAAAGTACGGCGTTGCTCCGGAGCAGACAGCGGAATTGGTTGAAAAGATTGCTGCGCATCCTCACGTGCGCGTGTGTGGATTGATGACGATGGGGCCATTTTCAGATGATCCGGAGAATTCGCGGCCATCGTTCCGCCGGCTGCGAGAACTACGAGATGAAATTGCAGGGATGAAGTTCTCCAGCGTTACGATGAAGCATTTGTCGATGGGGATGACGCACGACTTTGAGATAGGAATAGAAGAAGGAGCGACGATAGTGCGGATCGGAACGGCGATCTTTGGGGAGAGAAAGTAACGACATGGAGGCTAATCGGCGGTGGGATTGGGATCAACTGGGAAGAAGTCGACGAAGATATCTCTGTGAAGAGTCTACTCGCCGTAGGGTAGAATCAGTTACT
>JBGFRR010000014.1:0-23648 GCA_041695045.1 Bacteroidota bacterium | reverse complement strand
CTAAGTAAAAACAATCAATTTCCAGCGCCTAACGTGTGCAAGCCTGCCTGCCCTGCCTGTCCCGCTTCCCTGGATTCCGCTCGTGAGCGGGATTCAAAGAGCGGAACCGGCAGGCAGGCCACAACCAAGAATCTCCCACGAATCCACACGAATCTACACGAAGAGGTCCAAAATCATTAGCAGGTAGCTGAAAAATAGTGTAATTGTCATTCCAGCGAAAGCTAGAATCTCTCATTCAGCTCGTTTTTGAGACTCCTCCCGATGAACAAAACTCATAAGACACTATGTGGGGGACTTCCTTCGTGCTTTGGAAAATCCCATGTTCTGGCCTGTTATTTTTCCTTGCGATTATAGGGTGCGAAAAGAGCGTTCAGCCTCAGCCTGAAGCGTGTCTTTCCCTCGAAGCCCGAGCAGAGTTTTCTCTTTCATAAACTGAACACACCGGGTGAGGGACGAGCCGAACAATCCGTTTCGGCTTCACGAGTGAAGACGAAATGTGCATCGTCCTCGGATACTACTATTGAATGAATGAACAAACAAACGCGAGAGCGACGTTATTATCGAACACCGTGCCGGTCCCTCATGACGAAAATCCATTCTAAGTTTGAATCAGAGTTGCAAGTCCGTCCCGACGACATCGACATGAACCAGCATGTGCACAACAGCCGGTACTTCGACTATGTCCTCGCCGCGCGCTACGACCAGATGGAGCGATGTTACAAGATGCCGATGTCGGAGTTCATCAAGTTAGGATTTGGATGGGTGGTTCGCGTGGCCCACATCGAGTACAAACGGCCGCTCGGGTTGGGCGATTGGTTTGTCGTTCGCACGTGGATTCACAAGATCAACAAGGACGGCGTCGAAGTCCATTTTCAAATTGTGCGCAGAGATAACGGCAAGCTTAGCTGTAGCGGGTACTTCGACTATGCCATGGTCAGCTTACAATCCGGCCGCGCAGCGGCCATCCCGCAATGGATCATCGAGAAGTACTCCATCTGAGGTTTCATCTCCAGTAATAAGGAAATATCCTCATGCTCTCCACCGCACGCGGTCTCTTTCTTCTCGTTTTTCTAACATCGGCTGGAGGCGCTCAGGAGAAGACTTTTTCCACCTCCGACGGCGTTCGATTTCGAGTCGAAACTGTTCTGACAAACCTGGAAATACCCTGGTCAATTGTTTTCGACCACGAAGGAAACATGTATTTTACCGAGCGGCCGGGTCGCCTGAGCATGTTGAGGAAGGGAGCCGGAACGCCAACGCTTATCGCGACGATCAGCGAGGTCAGGCATATTGGCGAAGGGGGTGGGAAGCTGTATATCACAACCGGCGATGCAGCCGTTCGAGAGATTGCCCAAGACCCCAATTCGTTGGGGGGAAAAACATTGCGGGTGAATGATGACGGCACGATTCCATCCGACAATCCCAACCCGCGCTCTCCAATCTTCGCTGTGGGATTCCGCAATGCGCAAGGGATCGATTGGCATCCGGAGGCAGGCTTGCAATTCCAAACAGAGCACGGGCCGTCCGGTTTTGACGGTCCCGGTGGAGGCGACGAAGTCAATATTGTTGAAGCTGGCAAGAATTACGGCTGGCCGGTCATTCATCATCGGCAGACGAAGCCCGGCTATGAAGCTCCGCTTCTCGAATACACACCGGCCGTCGCACCGGGGAGCGGGTCGTTCTACCGTGGCGATGCGTTCCCAAAATTCAAGAACAATTTTTTCTTCGGCGGACTTCGAGGTCAGCGAATCCAGCGCATCGTTCTCGACCCGAAGAACCCGCGCAACGTTGTTTCCGAGGAAGCGTTGTTGCAGGGAGGGTTCCAGCGCATACGGGATGTTTTGCCGGGGCCGGATGGCTATATGTATTTTTCGACAAGCAACCGTGATGGTCGTGCCCGACCGGCATCAGGTGACGACCGCATCATGCGCATCGTTCCCGCGAATTGATGAGAGTTCCATGCTCGGGAGTGCCCCGCTCTAAAAACGAGCGGGACAGGCAACCTGCCTGCCCTGCCGGCAGGCTCCTTCGTCACTTGAAAGCGACGTGAGAGCAGGAGAGCTCTCGTGCAACAGAGACTTTGAATGAACACACTCACCAGACCATCCGGCACACTGTACTTCAATCTCATCTGGCATCAACACCAGCCGATGTACCTCGACCCGAAATCAGACCAACTTCAGGGTCCATGGGTTCGTACACATGGGACGAAGGATTACTACGACATGGTGGCGATGGTACAGGAGTATCCCGCCATCCATTTCACCGTCAATCTCACGCCGTCGCTCATTCGTCAGCTTCAAGATTACTATATCGACCGACTGAAGCCATTCGTTGACCTCAAGAAAAAGCGAATCGACGCGGAGTGTTACTTTATGAAGTGGGGAGGGAAAACCGACCCATGGATCGACCTTGCGCTCAAGCCGACGAACGATTTCACAAGCGACGACCTTCGCTACTTACTCACGAATCTTTGGAATGCCTTCGGTGTTAGTCCGGTCATCATGCGGCGTTTCCCGGAATACCAAAAGCTCAAAGAGAAGTACGACGCGCGCGGCATTCAGAGCCTCACAGAGCAAGACTTACGCGAGATTAAGTTCTGGTTTTATCTTGCCAACTTCGATCCGGACTTTCTTCAGCGGGCCACGCTTGCAACCGGCGTGACGGTCGATGTCGAAGACCTGATCGAGCGCCGAGAGGACGGCACATACTGGCTGAAAAAGACCGTCACGGAAGACGATTGTAACCGCATCGTGGTGGAGACATTCAAGATTCTCGCCGCTATTCTTCCTATCCACAAGAAGCTGATGTATCACCCCGCAACTGGCGAGGGACAGGTCGAGATGATCACCACGCCGTACTACCATCCCATCCTGCCGCTGGTGTATGATAGCGACCTTGCCCACATCTGTCAGCCGAACGACCCCATGCCGCAGCGCTTCCATTTTCCGGCGGACGCGGCTGCTCATGTGAGTATGGCGCGAGCGTACTACAAGAAACACTTCGGCATTCATCCCCACGGAATGTGGCCGGCAGAGGGAGCCGTTGCGCACGAGGTGGCTTCCGTCTTTGGGCAAAACGGAGTCCAGTGGATTGCGACGGACGAAAAAATCCTCGCCCGTTCACGACTCGAAGGGCTGCCAAAGTTTTATCCCTACGCGCTTCCGTATGGCTCTGACCCGAACGACGCCCTTGTCATCGTTTTTCGCGACACCGATCTTTCCGACAAGATCGGGTTCGTCTACAAACACTATCAACCGGAAGACGCCGCGAACGATTTCATCCATCATGTTCTTCGCTATGCTCCTCAGGAGGGGGAGCCGGATCGCCTCGTGACGGTCATCCTCGACGGAGAGAACGCATGGGAGTGGTACGAGCATGATCACGATGCGAAACAGTTCTTGCACTCGGTCTACCGGAAGCTCTCCGAACTGTATGATGCGGGACGCGTGGTAACTGCGACAACATCCGAATACATTTCCGGGAATCCGAAACGAGGTATTCCGGCTCATTCTGTCGAACGGATGCAACGACTCGAGTGGTTGTACCCCGGCTCGTGGATCAATCAAAACTTTGACACGTGGATCGGTAAAGCAGAAGAAAATCAAGCGTGGGAGTATTTGTTGACTGCACGGAGAGATTTGGAAGGATCGGGAGTAGCGGCACCCAACCATACCGCCCGCCCGCCGAAGCGAGGAAGCAAACAGTGGTACGCGCGTCAAGCATGGGAAGCGCTGTATGCGGCGGAAGGATCGGATTGGTTTTGGTGGTACGGAACGGATCAGATTGCGCCGTCAGGAGACAAGCCGTTTGACCGGGCGTTCATCACATTTCTTGAATCGGTCTACAAGTACATGCAGGCGGCGGGTGCCACGATGCCCGCACGGGATTTTCCTCCGATTGGTGCTGGAGTAGATGTGCGGCGAACTCGTCTCGGCACAATGGCGCAAAGTCGAAGCGACCTCGTTACCGTTGTGTTTCATTGTGACGCGCGGGGCGTCGACGTGCCGGATGCAATATACCTTGCCGGCAACATCCCCGAGTTAGGGCGCTGGACGCCGAATTCAATACGCATGGAGCGGGAGAGCGACGACGGAATATGGCAGTACGAACTTCGAGTGCCGACAGGTGCTGAAATCTCCTATAAGTACACAAACAGCGGTGTGAAAGGAGAATGGAATCCCGGCGAAGAATTTCCGTTTTTCAATCGACACATCAACACCGGCAGTGAGGCAGGAGCACAAATCGTGTTACGCGACCGTTTCGGCGTTCTCTGACAGGAGTCTAGAGAGTCGGCCGAAAACCCGACTTTCACCACAAAGTCACCAGGGCACGAAGTCCCGCTTTACGGGATCCCGCCTTTCGTAGTTTTGAAAGCGGGAAGGCACAAAGGTAAGGCTTTGGTTTTTATACTTCTTCGTGCCTGCACGCCGAAGTGCGGCGTTTCGGCACGCAGGCGTGTCGCTTCGAGTCTTTGTGTCTTGGTGGTTCAGCTTTTCGGCCGGATCTCTAGTGCCGCTCCCATAAATAATCTTGTGGTTACTAGGAGATTTGTACAGAGGAGATTTGTACAATTGGGAGCGAGTCCCGCCCGAAGGACGGGATGCCGAAGGGATAAGAGCATTGATTTGGTAGGGCACTAGCATGCAGCATTCGTTTCATTCCATGTTCATCGTACTGGCACTTGCAGCCTTGTTTCTCAGTTGCTCGAAGCAGGAAGAAACTTCGGGCAGGCGAGACCTTTCGCATCGTACGGCAAAGCCTGTTGCCGATTGGCTTCGGCCGTCGTCTGTTGTGCGGATTGACCTTCAACTGCTCGGTGATTCGGCGTTTCGCCAGCTCGAAGAACTCCTTCATCAGACGCATGAGCGTGGCATCGATATCATCTGGCTTTCACCGGTCATGCCGCTCAGCTATGTCAGCGAACGGGTCGATCGTCTCGACCCATTTCCGATACAGGATTTTCGAATAGTGAACGACCGATTTGGCACACTGGAGGAATTCCACTCGATACTCCGTACAGCACACGAACTCGGCATGCACGTCGTGGTGGACCTTGCAGTCGGCTACACATCATGGGATAGCAAGCTGATGCTCGAGTATCCCGATTGGTTTGTGACGAACGAAGAAGGAGGGGTCGTTTCGCCAAGTCCGGGCTGGGATGATATTGCCGCGCTCAACTACCGGCATCACGAGCTGCGAAAATATATGATTGAGACGATGAAGTACTGGGTTCGAGACGTTGGCGTTGACGGATATGTGTGCCAGCTCGCCGAGCTTGTGCCGACAGACTTCTGGATGCGGGCACGCAAGGAAGTGGAAAAGGTCAGACCGATCGTCCTCATTGCCGATAGCAAAGAGCCTGAGCACCATCTTGAAGCGTTCGATGCATCGGTCAACGGCTTTGAAGTGATTGCCGTGGAACGAAACCCGCTGAGTATAGCGTATCGCTTTACCCCTATCGAGTCTCTTGCCGAGAGAAAATTTCCGAAAGGCTCGCTGCGACTTACGCGCATCCGGCCAGTCGAGCAGGCAGAGGTTGATCCATCAGAACACAGCACGAGGGACTGATGAAATTCCACACTGAATATCTTTGGTTTAACACCAAGAAGCATCGCGAGTATATCAACATCACGGGTGAAGTAGAATCCATCCTCAAGAAGAGCGGCATTAAGGAGGGGATTGTTCTCGTTTCCGCGATGCACATCACCGCATCGGTGTATGTGAACGACGCCGAGCAGGGATTGATTCAAGACATCGACGAGTGGTTGGAGCGCCTCGCGCCCTTCAATCCCAACTATCGTCATCACCGCACCGGCGAGACCAACGGCGATGCTCATCTCAAGAGCCTTCTCATGCATCATGAGGTGATTGTTCCTGTCACCGACGGCAAACTCGATTTCGGTCCGTGGCAGCAGATCTACTACGCGGAGTTTGATGGACAGCGGAAGAAGCGCGTCATCGTCAAAGTGATGGGAGAGTGACGGCGTGTTCATGCGAAGAGCGAGACATCTTCTTGAATACGTCATCGTCCAAACGGTCGCGCTGATTGTTCAGATTCTCCCCCTCGACGTCGTTCGCACGGTCGGAGCACAGTTAGGTGAGGTATTCTATCGTGCAGGGTATCGACGGAAGGTCACGCTCGATAACTTGCGTCATGCGTTTCCCGATTTGCCTGATACATCGCTCCGGTCGTTCGCGTTGAATGCGTATCGAAGTTTTGGAGTGACCTTCTTTGAGATCCTCTGGCTCCCTCAAGCCACGCAGAGGTCGACCGAAACGATTGTTCATTGTGAGAATACCGATGAACTTCGAAAGATTGCTGGCGAGGGGAAGGGAGTCCTTCTGTTGACAGCGCACTTTGGTAATTGGGAGATGCTTGCACACTCTCTGCGCTTTGTTTTTGGGAAACCCATTGGTGTGGTAGCGAAAGAGCAAGCCAACCCGTATGTCGACGCGGCAATCAATCGTCGTCGGGAGCTGTGTGAGAATTACGTCATCACGATGAACAAGGCCGTGCGGGAAGTCCTGCGTGCGCTAAAGTCCGGCGGTATCGTCGGCATGTTAGCGGACCAAACGGCAGCAAAAGAGAGTATTGCGGTTCCATTTTTCGGGCGTGAAGTCCCGACATACCAGGGCCCCGCTCTGTTTGCACTCCGGACGCGTGCGCCACTGCTGCTCGGTTTTGCTGTGCGTCAGCCCGATGGAACGTACAGAACGCGTTTCGACCGCGTTCCGATGGAAGACCTCCCTGACGCCAGCCCGGAAAACGTTCTTGAGCTCACCCGAAGGCACGTCGCTCTTACGGAGCGAGCCATCCGCCAGCATCCCGAGCAGTGGATGTGGATGCACCGTCGCTGGAAGCATGTCCCGTCCCTTTCCACAGGCGTCATACCATGATGCGCGCGAAGCGTATCTTGATTATTCAGACGGCGTTTTTAGGCGATGTCGTGCTGACGCTTCCCCTTGCCCAGGCCGTGAAAGATTTTTTTGGCGTTTCCGAAGTTGACGTGCTCGTTGTCCCCCGTGCAGCTGGTCTGCTGGCGAATCATCCTGCATTGCATACGGTCATTGAGTATGACAAGCGCGGCGGTGATCGGGGGGTGAAGGGCTTTCTCCGAATTGTGAACATGATTCGGTCGCGGAAGTACGACCTCTGTCTCGTTCCGCATCGGTCGCTGCGGAGTGCGTTGCTCGCGTTCTTCGGCGGCGTTCCAATACGCGTCGGGTTCAACAAGAGCGCAGGGTGGTTCTTCTTCAACAAGACCGTTGAATACCGCGATGACCTGCATGAGGTTGACCGAAACCTAGCTCTGTTAGAGGGCGTCGGCATCGAGAGGCCGGGAAGGATATTGCCCCGGCTGTATCCATCCGACGCGGATCAACAACAAGTGAACGACGTGCTTTCTGGAGTGGTCGATCGTCAGCGGCTTATTGGAATCGCGCCGGGAACGATCTGGAATACAAAGAGATGGCTCAAGGAGCGCTTTGCCGCGCTCTCGGCAAAGCTTGCTCATGAGGGGTTTAGCGTTGTGTTGGTTGGGGGCAAAGAGGATGAGCAACTGTGTCGTGAGGTGCAGGAACTCAGCAGTTCCTCGAGGGTTTACAATTGTGCCGGAGCATTGACGCCGCTGCAGTCGGCAGAACTCATTCGCCGATGTCGCGTGCTGGTATCGAATGACAGCGCGCCAACGCATTTTGCGGTGGCTGTGGGGACACCGGTTGTTGCGATCTTCGGCGCAACGGTCCCTGCATTTGGTTTTGCTCCGATTGGCCCGTACGACTCCGTCGTGGAGACGCGTGGTCTTGAGTGCCGGCCATGCTCCATTCATGGCGGGGACAAGTGTCCTATCGATACCTTTGAGTGCATGAAGGCCATAACGCACGAAAAGGTGCTCGATCGCGTTCATCAGGTTCTCAAACGCATCGGACGACAGTAACCTCGAACGCACAAAGAAATGTGACGTTCACCCATCGGGGGAAGTCGTGATGCACTGATGTTACGCAAAGGAGCAAAATGTCTTTCCCGCGTGCGGGCACTCTGTCGTTGCTCCGCGCCCGCAGGCGAGCCGGACAGGCCCCTAACCTACGATATTGGACGGGACAGTCAGCCAAAGGCTGATGCGCCTCCGGCGCAAAGTCCCGTCCTACATTTTTTTGTGTGCAAGCAGTTGTAGGTCGGGTCTCCAGACCCGACCATTCTGGACGGAATGAGAAAAGGGCGTGGGCGACTTTTTGCTTCCATAACCGTAAAGAGATGGTTCTGCGTAACATCAATTCATTCCCATTTACACACCATGCCGGAGTCTCCTATGGTTCCCATTATCTCGCTGTGGCTGCCGATACTGCTTTCATCGGTGTTTGTGTTCCTGCTGAGTTACGTGTTACACACAGTGCTTGAATATCATTTCAAGGATTTTCGCGGTGTGAACGATGAAGACAAAATCATGGATGTCGTACGGTCATTGAACATTCCGCCGGGCGAATACATTGTGCCCTATGCAGGAAGCAGGAAGGTGTTTAACACACCAGAGTATCAGGAAAAGATGAAGAAGGGTCCGGCGGTAACGCTTACTGTGTGGCCATCGGGTCCGCCGGAGATCGGTAAGAACCTCGTTCAGTGGTTTGCCTATACGCTGATCGTTGGAGTGTTTGCAGCGTACGTTGCCGGCCGTGCATTGGAGCCGGGGGAGGCGTATGGGTCGGTGTTTCGGTTTACGGGTGTTACTGCGTTTGCATGTTACACGGTTGCGCAATGGCAGGACTACATCTGGCTGAGGCGCTCGATGCGGAGAACGGTCACCGGTTTTGTCGATGGATTGTTGTATGCTCTTGTAACTGCCGGCACTTTTGGATGGCTCTGGCCAGAGTAGAAGGGAAGAACATTTGAGGCCGTACACGAGGTAGGGCGAAGTGTCGCTTCGCTCGCGCGAGAGTTACTTTCGTGCGATCGCTTCATGCAACTCACGGCTCATTCATTGAATCTCGACAAAAAGATGGTTACATTGGGCACGTTCGCGAACCCAGAGAAGAGGGAGTTTTTTCGCTTCGTGCTGTAGGTTTGCGCCCGTAGCTCAGCTGGATAGAGCGACAGCCTCCGGAGCTGTAGGTCGCGCGTTCGAATCGCGCCGGGCGTACAAGGTTGTATCTTAACAACAGCCGGGACATTTCTCAATAAATCGGTCGTTCGGGCAGGAAGCGTTGGCCGGAGTTTATCCCGCCGGAGGCGGGAGAGCCAAAGGTCCCGTTCCGATTGGCATCGGAACGGGATTCTCAATTCGACTGCTGCTCGTCCACAACACTCGCAGGTCGAATTGGGAGTTGTGGGTTCGACTCCCGCCAGGCGCACGGCAAATGTTCAACGTGTCGTTCACACAAACGGAAAGGACCTTATGCTCAAACCGGTGAAGAAAGTGACAAAACGACAGATAAAAGAAGACAGGCTTGTGACCACGTACTTTAAGGCGACGGGCTGGTACGATCGGAACAAGAAGCTTGTCAACGGCGTCTTGACTGCAGTGGTGGTGCTCGTCATCGGCATCATTGTGGTCATGAACAATATCCGCGCAAACAACGAAAAGGCTACGGCTGAACTCGGCGCCGTGATGCGATACTATGACGACGGGAAGTATCATGAAGCGATCAACGGCGTTCCGCAGGAGAACATCCGCGGTCTGTTCGCTATCGTGCAGGACTATGGAAGCACGAGGGCCGGTGGAAAAGCGAAGCTCTTTCTTGCCAACGCATACTTTGCTCTCGGAGACTATGACAACGCATTGAAGTACTATCTTGACGCCAGCCTGCCCGACAACATGCTTCAAGCATCGGCCATCGCAGGTGCCGCGGCGTGCTACGAGATGAAGGGCGACCACCTCAGCGCCGCCAGGCACTTTGAACGTGCTGCGTCGCGAGGGAAAGAACTGATTCAGGTTGCAGATTATTTCCATCTTGCTGCGGTGAACTACGCCGCTGCCGGCCAGAATCAGAAAGCAGTGGAATTGCTTCAGCGCGTCAAGAAAGACCATCCGAACTCACCGATTGCGCGAGAAGCCGACCGCTTCATCGCCGCATTCTCCTCACAAGGATAGATTCCGCACAGCACCGTGCGCGTTTCTTTCCATACAGAACTTCGTTTCAGGGAGTGATAGTTCTCACTATCGCTCCCCGCCGTTCCTGCCTATGCCGATCCTGCCCGAAAAGCGCTACGCGAACCGTATCCTCAAGATTGCATCTCCCGCCATTGCCGGCCTCTCGTCGCAGATGATCGTGTCGCTCATCGACACGGCGATGGTAGGCCGGCTGGAACACTCCGAGGTCGCGCTCGCAGCAATGGGACTTGGTGTTCTTGCAACTTGGACACTCACCAGTTTCTTTTCCAGTTTGGCCACTGGTACGCATATTCTTGTTGCGCGCCGTCAGGGGGAGGGGAAATTTAACGAAGCGGGCATCGTTCTCAATAATTCGCTTTTCGTCAGTCTGGTCGTCGGTCTCGTCTTCGGCTTTCTCGGCTACACCTTTTCGCATGATGTTATCGGGTTATTGTCGAGCGACGATGCCGTTGCCGTAGCGGGGGGCGACTATATGAAGTATCGGTCCATCGGCCTTCCTTTTTTTCTTCTCGCCGTCGCCTACCGGGGCTTCTATTATGGTATCGGACACACCAAAGTGTTCATGTTCTCCGCTCTCATATCGTACTTTTTTAACATTCTCTTCAATTATCTTCTGATTTTTGGGAATTGGGGTTTTCCTGCAATGGGCGTTGCGGGCGCAGGGCTCGCCGCATCCATCGGTATGTTCTTGGGATATTTGTTCTTTGTTTTTGTAACTTTTTTGCACGGTTATCGAACGAAGTATAGGTATTATGACCTGTTGGCGGTCGGCATGAACTACATCATGCCGATAGTGCGTATTTCGCTGCCGGTATCATTCCAGAACATTTTGATCCTCTTTGGGTTCTTGATGTTTGTCGCCATCACGGGAATCATTGGGACTGTTGAACAGGCAGCGACGCAGGTTGTCATCACGGCATTGTTTATTTCTTTCATGCCATGCTTCGGACTTGGGATTGCTGCACAGACGCTCGTGGGGAACGAGTTGGGCAACGCGCGTCCGAATGAAGCAGAGCGGTTCGGCGTGGAGACGGCGAGAATCGCAACGATCTTCACGTTCTTGCTTGGAATTGTTTTTGTGATTTCTCCCGACACCGTTCTGAGAGTTCTGACGCCCAACCAAGCCATCATTGACGCAGCGAGGCCGCTCTTGCGAATCGCCGGTGTCGCTCAGGTTGGATACGGAGCGGGCATCGTCATTGCAAATTCACTGCAGGCAGCAGGCGCAACGCTGTATGTGATGTGGATAGAAATCGTTACGCACTGGATTATTTTTCTTCCGTTGTCGTACATCATCGGTGTGACGCTCGAGCAGGGGGCGGTTGGCGCATGGCTTGCGCTGCCCGTCTACATTTTCTCCTACACCCTGATGGCGTGGTGGCGATTCCATTCCGGTTCATGGAAGCGAATCAACGTGTAAGATGTCACGACTGAAGCAAGCCATACTGATTCTTATCCCCGCCGTCGTCTTCCTCGGCGTATTTGTCCACGATGTCATTCAAAAGACGATGAGCGTTGACGATGGTGAATGGCGTATCGTTCGCGATGTCGCCGTGATCGGCTCGTTCATTCTTCTTTTTCTTCTCGCACAGGATCGCAGACGCAATCGATCCCGTATTGCCCCGAAGGAGATGGGGCGTTTGCTCATCGTCGGTATGGTACTCGTTCTCCTTGTCGGCGTGGGGACGATGATTGCAGGCGGTCTTCAACGTGGCGGTGACACGGTCCAGGCGCCCGAAGCAGCTATGGTCGGCTTCCTCTCGCTCGTTGTCGGAATTCCTCTCGGTGTGTACGGCATCAACACATTACTGACGATCAACGACCTTGTTTTGCACAAACGCCGACGGGGGACAAAGCGCAATCTTGTGTTGTACTACATGTTCCTCTTTGCTTCGAGCGCATTGACTCTGCCGTATCTCCAACTCGCAGGCGGCGTGGTTTCAAGTGTCCTCCTCGCACTAGCGGTGGTGATGATCCTTGTCAACTCGTTCAAACAAACGTGGATCGTTCCTCTCTCGCGCCGCGAGAAACTCTACTCAATCGTCTACAGCGCGTTGCTGTTCCTTGTGTTTATCTTCCTCGCTGCCTTTGTTGAGAATCAATTTCCGCAGCGCGCGCTCTCGAACGTTGTGCCTCCGCTGCAGAGGTTCTTCTTTCTCAACGCAATCTTTGGTGCTGTGTATTTCGGGATGGCGTTCATCAGCACGCTGTTTCACTTACCAACGGCTGAAATTTATGAACGCAAACACTTAGAACTCACATCGCTCCACAGTCTCAGTCGTCTTGTCGCGCACGTCTTCGATTTTCAAGACCTTGTGCAATCGGTAACGCGCATGACGCTCGAAGTCTGCGGTGCGACGGGGGCGTGGCTCGAGATCATCCAACGGAACAATGACGGAACTCCGGGTCGGGTTGAGATCGTAGCACAGAAGAATATCACGGCCGAGCAGATCGCCCACATCATGGGGAACGGGCAATCGTCCCTGCGAACAATTCTTTTTGAATCGCAGAAGTATCTCCTCATCGACGACGTCGGCTCCGACAAGCGGACGAAACATATTAAGTCCGGCAGCGTAAAGATTGCGTCGATGCTGAGCGTGCCGCTGCTCTCACACGGCCAGCTCATCGGTATTCTCCACGCCACGAAAGACATCCAATACGGCTTCGACCATGACGACGTGGATGTGCTCACAGCCTTCGCGGACAACGTGACGATCGCTCTTGAAAACTCCAAGCTCATCGAAGAATCGCTGCGCCGGGAGCGGTACCGTCAGGAGATCATGGTGGCACAACAGATGCAGCAGCGACTCATACCGCAGGAGCTTCCCCAATTCTCGTCGCTCCAACTTGCGGCGAGTTGGGAGCCATCGTTAGAAGTCGGCGGGGATTACTATGACTGCATCGCTCTCGATGCGCATCGCCTGGGGATCATTGTGGGAGATGTTTCCGGCAAAGGTGTTTCCGCTGCATTCTACATGGCGGAAGTGAAGGGCATCTTTCAATCACTCAGCAAAATGTGTGCGTCGCCCAAGGAATTCCTTGTGAGAGCCAACGCGACGCTTGCTGGCAGTCTCGAGCGGACAGCCTTCATCAGTCTTCTCTATATGATCGTTGATGTGAAGCACGGAACGATGCGGATAGCGCGTGCAGGCCACTGTCCCATGGTGTATCTTTCGAAGGGCCGGCGGGAGTTCATTCGCCCGAACGGCATTGCGCTCGGCATGACAAACGGCGACCTCTTCAGCGATACGATGGAGGAGAACGAGCTTCAACTGCAGCAGGGTGACGTGTGCCTCCTCTACACGGACGGCGTTACCGAATCGCGCAACGAACAAGGCGAAGAATACGGTTACGAGCGATTGCTGCACACGGTCACAGCACAGCGCGAGCGGTCGGCACGCGAGATTTGTGATGCAGTGATAGCAGATGTCCGCCGTCATCTCGGTGGCTTATCCTATGGCGACGACATGACCTTGGTGGTAGCAAAATGGATTGGACGACCATGACAGTTTCTTGCACCCGCGATACACGAGATGAGAGAAGGAGAACACAATCATGAGCGACTTCACGATTCAGCAGCGGGAAGGTTCCGACGGCGTGAGCGTCATCGACTTGAAGGGCTACCTCGATGCGCACACGGCGACGCAGCTCGAACACACGTTCCAATCGTTGCTGAACGATAAACGCTACAAAATTGTCGTCAACTGTAAGGATTTGACGTACATCAGCAGCGCGGGGTTGGGCGTGTTCATGGCTTACATTGAAGATGTGCGCAAGAACAACGGCGACATCAAGCTGACGAACATGACCCCGAAGGTCTACAACGTCTTCGATATGCTCGGCTTTCCGGTTCTGTATGAGATTTACAAAGATGAAGCCGAAGCGCTTGCTACGTTTCGTCTGAAGCGAAACAGTTGACTGAGAAATGAAAACAAACGTTCGTTGATGTGAATGGCAAGCGGTGGACGGGGCTGTACCGGTCGATCCAACCATGGCATCCAAGAAAACTCGAACAATAAAAAGCAGGACTGAAGACCTGCACGAGCTGCGCCAATTCATCGGTGCAGCGGCGCGGGAGTACGGCTTCCCGAATGACGAAGCATCTAAGATCGTGCTCGCTGTCGATGAGGCGTGCACGAATGTCATTCAACACGCGTATCAGGGAGATCCGGACAAAGAAATCCGCGTCTCCATCCGCACCGGCAAAGGCGCGTTCGAGGTGGTTATTGAAGACAAAGGCCGCAGCTTCAATCCGCTTGCCATCACGACGCCCGACCTCAAGCAACATCTACGACAGCACCGGCGCGGCGGGTTGGGCGTGCATCTGATGAAGACGCTTATGGATGAAGTCGAATACTCTCTCACGCCCGGTAAGAAAAACGTCGTTCGTCTGACGAAGTACCTACCCCAAAACCGATAACCGTGTCATCCAAACGAACCCCTCGCCGCCGACACACTCGCTCCAAAGGCCAACACACTGCGCGGCTTGAGCTTCAACCGCTGTTTGAGTTCAGCAAAGTCGTCAACTCCTCACTCGACCTCACCTTTATCCTCAACACACTTCTCTTGACCGTTATGGGCAAGATGATGGTGCCGCGCGGTATGGTACTGCTCCAGCGCAGTGCGGGATGGTTCGAGGCAGTAGCGACGAAGGGCCTTGAGCCGTCGCTCATCGGCCAGAGCATCCCTCTGCACGACCCCATGAACGAAGTCATGACGATCGAATCGATTGATCTCAGGAAGAAACCATGGGCGCGGTTCTTTGTTGACCGCAGTCAGAAGCTGCTGGTACCGATGATCGTTCGGGGAAATACGGTCGGGCTGCTTGCGTTGGGTGAGCGCTTAGGTGGGAAGGACTACACCGACCTTGAAGTCGAATTGATTGGCTCGCTGGTTGAGCTTTCCGGTTCTGCGATTGAGAAGGGGATGATGATTGAGGAGTTGCAGGCTGTGAACCGCAACCTCGACCGCAAACTTCAGGAGCTGAATACCTTGTTCGAGCTTGGTAAGGAATTCAGCACGGAGCTTAACGCCGATCGTCTCATCCGTCTGCTCACCTTCGCGTTGCTCGGTCAGACCGGCGCCCTGCGTTATGCGATCTGTCTCGTGGAAGAGGGGTCGGTTAACATCGTTTCCTCGCGACTCGACGGCTCGGTCAATTTACTAAAGGCCATGGAGCTCTGCTGCACGCTTTCCCTGCCGATGCTCGTTGACGACCTTGAGCGCAACCCGACGTTGAAGAGCGCTGCCGCAGAATTTCGACGGAGCGGCATCGAGGCCGTTATCCCGATGCAGGTTCAGAACAAGACGAAAGGACTCATCTTCCTCGGCGCGCGCATACAGGGGCAAGGATATTCACCAACGGACTTAGAATTTCTCTATTCCCTCAGCAACCTCGCAATTATCTCGGTCGAGAATGCGAGGCTTTTCAAAGAAGAAGTAGAGAAACGGCGGATGGAGGATGAGCTCAAGATCGCGCGCGAAATCCAGCAAGGGTTACTGCCGCGCAGTCTGCCATCCATGAGCGGTTTTGAACTGGCCGGTATCAACATTCCGTCAAAGTTCGTTGGCGGAGATTATTACGATATCGTGCAGCGGACGAACGATGAGTTTATCCTTGCGGTCGGCGACGTTTCCGGAAAAGGTGTGCCGGCTTCGTTGCTTATGGCCAGCGTTCAAGCGGCGATGAAGGCTCTTGCCAACGCTCAGGAGTCGCTCTCGGACATCACCGTCCGGCTGAATGAAATTATCTGCTCCAATACCGGCCTCGACCGCTATATCACGTTTTTCTGGGGCATCCTCAACACCTCAGACCGGACATTCCGTTACGTGAACGCCGGCCACAACCAGCCATTTCTCATTCGGCCCGATGGATCCGTGAAGCGTTTAGCCGAAGGTGGGATGATCCTCGGCATCATGAAAGCCGAACGACCATACGAAGAAGGAGCGGTGCGATTGGAGCCGGGCGATGTATTGGTTCTGTTCACCGATGGCGTAAGTGAAGCAATGAACCGGGAAGGCTTGGATTTTACGGAGGAACGCTTACAAGAAGTGTTGGTCGACAGTAGAACACTCACCGCCGAAGAGATCATTCAGCGTGTCCGGAAGGAAGTTGACGCACACGTGAACGGAACTCCACAATCCGATGACTTCACGCTCGTTGTTGTGCGAGCGACGGGGAATTAGCATCGTTGTTCTCAGGCAATCCCTCCTTCGAATGGTGCCTTTTCATTCTGTCATCTCGAACAATTGATATTCCGCGCCTTATTGGGTACATTGCTCTCCGGCAGTCGTTCGACGAACAATTTTGGAATCCTCATCCTCAATGAAATACAAACCACTCGACATCGAACGAAAGTGGCAAGCCTACTGGGAAAAGCATCAAACGTTCCGCAGCGTTGAAGTTCCTTCAAAACCCAAGCGTTATGTGCTCGATATGTTTCCGTATCCTTCCGGCGCCGGGCTGCATGTCGGCCATCCCGAGGGGTATACGGCCACGGATATCCTTTGCCGTTACCTGCGCATGAAGGGCGTCAACGTGATGCATCCGATGGGGTGGGATGCGTTTGGCTTGCCTGCCGAGCGTTACGCCATGCAGACGAACATCCACCCGCGCATCACCACCGAAGAAAATATTGCTACCTTCCGCCGGCAGATCAAGATGCTCGGGCTGAGCTATGATTGGTCTCGCGAGATCGACACCACCGATCCTGCGTACTATCGGTGGACACAATGGATCTTTCTGAAGATATATGATTCATGGTATGATCATCGCGCGCGTCAAGCTCGCCCGATTGAAGCGTTGATTGAAGAACTCAATGAGAGCGGCACGACGAAGCTTCCCCTCGAGGAACAGATTTCTGCAGACGAATGGAAACGCATGTCGCGGAAACAACAGCACGACCTCCTTGCTCAATTCCGCCTGGCCTACCTTGCGGAGGTGCCGGTGAATTGGTGCGAAGCGCTCGGCACTGTTTTGGCGAACGAAGAAGTAGAAGAGTGGTGTGAGAAAGGCTACGAGGTCGTACGCCGTCCGATGAAGCAATGGATGATGCGGATAACAGCGTACGCCGAGCGATTGTTGGATGACGCCGCAACACTCGATTGGCCGACTTCCACGTTGGAGCAGCAGCGCAATTGGATCGGAAAATCAGAGGGAGCCGAGATCAACTTCCCGATTGAGGGGAGGGCAGAACGGATTCGTGTTTTCACAACGCGACCCGATACAATCTTCGGCGCAACGTACATGGTTCTGGCGCCTGAACATCCTTTGGTTGCCGTGCTCACAGCAAACGAACAACGATCGGTTGTTGAGGCCTATCGTCAGCAGGCGGCAATGAAGAGTGAAATCGAGCGCGGCATGGAAAAGGAAAAGACCGGCGTCTTTACCGGCAGTTACGCCGTCAATCCTGCCGCAGAGAACAAGATTCCGATATGGATAGCGGACTACGTACTAATGGGCTATGGAACCGGCGCCATTATGGCGGTACCCGGTCAGGATGAGCGCGACTGGGAATTTGCTGAAGTTCACGGTCTTCCTATTGTTCGTACTGTGCAGCCGCCCGAAGGCTTTGAGGGAAAGGCGTATCTCGGCGAGGGGCCAGCGATCAACAGCGGCTTCCTCAACAGCTTGGGGGTTCACGATGCGAAGAAGAGGATCGTTGCATGGTTGGAAGAGACCGGTTTCGGTCGCCCGACGGTGCAATACAAATTGCGTGATTGGCTCTTCTCGCGTCAGCGCTATTGGGGAGAACCGATTCCCATCATCCATCTCGAAGATGGTACGATGAAAGCCTTGCGCGAGGACGAACTTCCGCTGCTCCTCCCCGACTTAGAAAAGTTCCAACCAAGCGGCACGACGGAATCGCCGCTGGCTCTTGCAACCCACTGGGTTCATGTCATCGATCCGGAGACCGGTATGAAGGGGCGTCGGGAAACGAACACGATGCCGCAGTGGGCAGGCTCATGTTGGTACTACCTCCGCTATCTTGACCCGAAGAACGCGTCGGCGTTCTGTGCGCCGGAAAAAGAGCGCTACTGGATGCCGGTCGATCTCTACGTCGGAGGAGCAGAGCATGCTGTTCTTCACTTGATGTATGCGCGGTTCTGGCACAAAGTTCTGTATGACCTCGAGTATGTCAGTACGCCCGAACCATTCATGAAATTGCGCCATCAGGGCATTATTCTGGGTGAAGATTCGCGCAAGATGTCGAAGTCGCGCGGCAACGTCATCAACCCGGACGACGTCGTCGCGCAGTATGGCGCCGATGCGATGCGTCTGTTCGAGATGTTTCTGGGGCCGCTCGAAGAGATGAAGCCGTGGAGCACGCGCGGCGTCGAGGGGGTCTACCGTTTTCTGAATCGAGTCTGGCGATTGTTTATCGACGAGGAAGGACGACTGGATGGGCGCATTCAGGATGTCGAGCCGACAGCAGCGTTCGAGCGGCTGTATCATCAGACGGTAAAAAAAGTTGGGGAGGACATCGAGGCGCTTCGCTTCAACACGGCCATCGCCCAGCTGATGATCTTCGTAAACGAAGCGATGAAGTTGGAAGCGCGACCGCGACGACTGTTAGAATCGTTTGTCCTCCTCCTTGCCCCGTTCGCACCGCACATGGCAGAAGAACTCTGGGAACGGTTAGGCTACATGCAGACGCTCGCATACGAGCCGTGGCCTGTCTTCGATCCGGAGAAAACGATCGAGGAAACGATTGAAGTTGTTTTCCAGGTCAATGGGAAGGTACGCTCCAAGGTACAGGTAGCGCTCGGTACCGATGAGCGGGAGCTTGAGCAGATGGCGCTGAGCGATGCACACGTTCAGCGGCATGTGAACGGCAAGAAGATTGCACGAACCATTGTCGTGAAGAACAAGCTGGTCAATTTCGTTGTGTCCAACAATTAGACCGCCTCGTTGAGTACTCTCTCGGTCATCGTCATAACGCGGAACGAAGAAGCGAACATCCTCGAATGCCTCAACAGTGTGCGCTGGGCAGACGAGATCATTGTGCTCGACAGCGGCAGCACCGACCGAACGGTCGAACGCGCGAAGATGATAACCCCTCATGTCTACGAGCAGCCGTGGGAGGGGTTTGGAAAAACGAAAGCGCGTGCACTGGAGCGTGCGACCAAGGAGTGGGTTCTCTCCATTGATGCCGATGAGCGCGTTCCGGAAGCGTTGGCAAAGGAGATTCAACATGTTGTGCGCCAGGGGCATAATTCGGTGAACGGCTACACGGTCGCACGCAGAGCGTTTTTTCTTGGCAAGTGGATTCGTCACGCCGGTTGGTACCCCGGGAGGGTTGTTCGGCTCTTCCGGCGTACGTCGGCATCGTTCACCGATACATCGGTTCATGAGTCCATTCACGTCAACGGACGAATCGGGGAATTGAAGAACGACCTTCTTCACTACACCGACCCGAACCTCGTTCACTACCTTGAGAAACTGAATCGTTATACATCGCTCGCGGTGGATGAACTGGTTCGGTCGGGCAAGCGATTCTCGCTGACAAAGCTTCTGTTTCATCCGGTGTGGACGTTTTTCCGCATGTACATACTTCGTCGTGGTTTCTTGGACGGCATTCACGGATTGATTCTTTGCACACTCTCCGCTTGTTACGTCTTTACGAAGTACGCAAAACTGTGGGAACGAACGCGGGCAACAAAGGGGTGAACGAGTATGAGCACAGCAGACAATGACACAGCGCTGTTCACCGGTCTTGTGAGCATGTTTCATGCAGCGGCGTTGCAGCAACTCGGGAAGGTTCTGAATCCGGCGACGGCGAACATCGAACGCAACCTTGAGCAAGCCCAGCTCTCGATCGACATGTTAGAAATGCTTGCGCGCAAGATGAAGGGGAACCTCACGGACGACGAGCACCGGCTGCTCAGTTCGGCCACGCGCGACTTGAAGATTCAATACGTCGAGGAGGTTGGAAAAGACCAGTCGCAAGCGAAGGGGGGCGCGTGAGGTTCGGCATCGCAGGGAATCTTGAAAAACCGGGGCTTGCGGAGATCGTCGCGAAGCTCGCCCGCCGGTTTGCGAAGGATCGGGTTGATTTTGTGGTTCATGACAAACTTGCGCGCGTTGTCTCGCGCAGTGTGCCGAAATCGCTTCTTCCATCGTCACGCGTTGTTACGGAACAAAAGCTTGCGCGTTCGTGCGACTTGCTCATTTCGCTCGGGGGCGACGGAACAATCCTTCGCATGGCACGGCTTGTAGGAGAGCATGGCACGCCGATTCTGGGCATCAACCTCGGCAAGCTTGGTTTCTTAGCGGAGGTATCCGTCGAAGAACTTGATGATTGCGTGGACGAAGTGCTGGCTGAGCGCTTTACCATCGAAGAGCGAACGATGATAGAAGCTGCAGGGAAGGGGCTTTCCAGTTCGTACTATGCGTTGAACGATATCGTTGTAGATAAGTTCGGCTCATCCCGCGTGATCGATATCGAGACGTACGTTGACCATGATTATTTGGCTACGTTCACCGGCGACGGCATCATCTTTTCGACGCCAACAGGCTCAACAGCCTACGCTCTTTCGAACGGCGGGCCCATTGTTACTCCTACCAATCAAACCATTATCATTAGTCCCATCTGCCCGCATACACTCACCGTGCGGCCGGTACTGGTTCCCGACCATTGTAGCATCCGCGTGCGTGTCGCATCGGCGCCGAAGCAAGTTCACGTAACGGCCGACGGACAACTTGAGAAGTTTCTTACCCCGCCGGTATCGCTTTCGATTCGGAAGGCACCGTTCGCTGCGCGGTTGGTCAAGCGACAGCGCAGCAGTTACTACGACGTGCTGAGGAAGAAACTGCACTGGGGAAAGGATGTTCGGTTGGGCGACGGTGCTGCGGAGAATCGATCCTGACGCCTCAGTTGTTCAGCGCCCCTTCGTTGACCCACGTTCGTATGCCCCGAACCTGTGCAGCAGTGAGCGGTTGACGGTTGAACGGCATTTGCGGTTGCACGCGACCATCGAGCCGTTGGATAAGGAGGCTTAGGTCTCCGTTACCCGGGTTGACGAGGCGGGGAACGTGATTCATAAGATTGCCGTACGACGGCGTGGAAAGATTGAGTTGTCCGGCGGGAGCGCTGCCTGCGTGGCAACCCGGGACAGCACACCGAGCTTGAAAGAGAGGCTCAACGTGTTTGGTGTAGCTGACGTTCGACTCAGGGAACTCAGGCAATGACGGATCCGTCACTGAATCGCTGCACGAACCCAGAAGCGAGAGGAGTGGAGCGAGCAGGAGGGTGATGAGGGCGCTCTTCGTAATGAGTCGGTTCATTCTGTTTTTGGTGCAATGTCCTTGATTCGTCCGTCAAGCTTGGGGGTGATGGTTCGCTCTCTCCGCACAAGCTCAATAAAAACATCTCTATCGAGGTCAGGGAGTTCGGTCGGCGTGAATCGTTCTCCCCGAAGACCGAAGTGAGCTTCGAGATTGCTGAACACATAGTTGTTCGTGACAACGGTGTACAGCGCGCGGTCATCTAACACCTTGCCACCGACCTCAACGGAGATCAGCTTTTGGCCGGTCGGTTGTGAAGAATCAAACACATACCGTAGCCCCCCGACTTGAACAAACTCTCGCATGCTGACTTCAGTCTGAAAGGCAATCATCGACCGCAGGGTTACGCCATTGACGCGGAACGTCACAAAATGGTTGCCGAAGGGATTGATCCCCCACGTATCTCCCACGGTAATTTCACCGGCATCGAGGTCTTTTCGTATCCCGCCGTTGTTTTGAAACGCAACGTCGGCGTTGGCGTAGGCGAGCATGGCGTCGGCTTGCCAATTGCCGATGTTGGATTCGGTCTGTTCGCGTGAACGTTTCCAGGGCTCCGTCAGTCTACCAATCACTTCCTTCATCATGTCGCCAACCTGAGCCTCAAACTCAGCCACTTTCTTTGCTGCGAGAGGGTTGGGAGCGATATCCGCAGTACGCATTTCAACAAGTTGACCGCTCCATGTATAAAGCGAGTCGCCTGCGATATCCACGGTAAGATCCAGTTTTCCCATATACTGTCCCCATTGGCCTGCCTGCACGATGATTGTCCGTCGTTCTCGAATTGGTTCGTACAGAGTGAGATGGTCGTGCCCGCCGACAATGATGTCGATTTCCGGATGCTTCTGAGCGGCTTGCTTGTCATGATGGATTCCCATGTGGCTCACCACGACGAGGAGGTCGACGCCGGCACTTTGAAGCTCGTGAATGTAACGGCGAAGAACACTGTCGATATCCAGCATCTTCAAACCTTGTAATCGGTCGCGAACAACGAGCGTTGGCAGGTCGGGCGCGACGAGTCCGATGAGACCGATGCGAATTCCATTCTTTGTAGTGATGGTTGATGCGGCAACGAATGTGCGACTGTTTGTTTCATCCCACACATTGGCGCAGAGGACAGGAAATTGAGTAATCTGGATGTTCTCTCGCAACGGCTCGGCGCCGTAATCGAACTCATGATTGCCGAGTGCCATGGCATCGGGCCGGATGATGTTCATGAGTTCGATTTGCGACCTGCCGAGTGTGAAGGAAGAGATCGGGCTTCCCTGAAAATCATCGCCGGCGTTGAGTACGAGTACACGCGGCAGCGTTTGTCGAAGGGAATCAATGTATCCTGCTACTGTTGCGCTTCCACCGACGAAGTACGTGGTATCCTTTCCGGCAACTGTGTCGCGAACGGTGACTGAGTAGGGCGTGTTGTGTGCGTGGAAATCGTTCCAGTGAAGAATGGTGAGTGGAAGGTGCCGACCCTCATCCCGTGTTGTGACTCCGCTTGTGCAGGTAACAAGGAAGAGAACGACGCAGCTCAACAGTCGATACATGATCTACCTTTCGAGTGTGTGTAGACAAAAGGTATGCAAAACTTCAAGGTGTCGCAACGGAATTTCGATGCCACCGTTTTCAACGGTCAGTTTGACTTTAGAACAACGCTTCGGTATATTGGGCAGGTGTTGAAGGGCCGTTAGCTCAGTTTGGGAGAGCGCCACAATGGCATTGTGGAGGTCACCGGTTCGACCCCGGTACGGTCCACCAAGAAGCATCACCGGAGGAGTTCAGTTTGGGAGAGCGTCCCGTCACGATGGTATCGTGACGGGAAGGTCACCGGTTCGACCCCGGTACGGTCCACCAAGAAGCATCACCGGAGGAGTTCAGTTTGGGAGAGCGTCCCGTCACGATGGTATCGTGACGGGAAGGTCACCGGTTCGACCCCGGTACGGTCCACCAAGAAGCATCACCGGAGGAGTTCAGTTTGGGAGAGCGTCCCGTCACGATGGTATCGTGACGGGAAGGTCACCGGTTGAGCATTGTTTGCGAAATCCCGAACGGTTTTTTCGGGATTCGACCCCGGTACGGTCCACCAAGAAGCATCACCGGAGGAGTTCAGTTTGGGAGAGCGTCCCGTCACGATGGTATTGTGACGGGAAGGTCACCGGTTGAGCGTTGTTTGCGAAATCCCGAACGGTTTTTTCGGGATTCGACCCCGGTACGGTCCACCAGCGTTTTGCATAAAGGACAATCATCGATTGTCCTTTTTT
>JBGFRR010000148.1:0-23940 GCA_041695045.1 Bacteroidota bacterium | reverse complement strand
CTAGGATACCGCAAGACATTGGCGGGGGTGGCTCAAATGCATCTCCACACACCGTATTGTCATACGCAATCCACTGACCATCGGGACCCCAGGCGGGAAAGAAGTTGCGGCCCTCGGTGGTAAGTTGGACAAGTGTTGTTGTGTCAAATGTTTCTCCCGTGAAGCGCATCTTGAATATGTGAGCCTCGGAACCTATGTGAATAACGAAGGCGATCCAATTGCCATCCGGCGACCAGGCTGGAGACAAAAGCTTATAGGGAAAAATTCTCCGCTTGTTCGTTCCATCAGGGTTGACTAGCCAGAAGCCGGATGAATCGGAATCGAACCGCTGCTCGCCGATACACGGATCGCGATACGGATAATAAATCTCACGGAGCGGCGTGTGGTTAAAACCGATGAATTTTCCGCTCGGATGCCAGACGGGAGAATCGTACGGAGGACTGGGGACGATGGCTGGCAAGATTAGGGGGCACGGAGGCTTCATCTCAGAGTAAAAAACTGTATCAATGTTTGCGTTCACCTCAAACACTCCGGTCGTCCATGGAACGATCTGAGGAGATGTGGAGTCTGTGTTGCTAAAATGAATCATGAAGCGATTGCCAAAAACCTTGCCCATCTGACCATTAGGCAGTCCTGACGTTTTCGCTGCCGTGCCCATCGGCGCTGTCGACGACTGATAGATGCGAGACAGGCCTCTGCCGCTGCCGAGCAAAATCATCTTAACAGTTGTGCTCGTATGACCGTCCGTGATTCGAGCAAAATACGTTCCCGCTGGGACAGGCCTCCCCGTTTCATCCTCTCCATGCCACTCAAGCACGGCCCGCCCCGGCAAAGAATGGAAGACGAACTCCTTGACGCGTTTTCCATCAACCGAATAAATCTGGCAAGTGATAGTGGATTGTCGGTCCGCATCAATCTCCAAACGGGTTGAAGGATTGAAAGGGTTTGGATAATTTTGCGATACGCGAAATGAAGAGGGGAATGATGGTGGAGTGGTGACTGTTACCAGAACGTTGCGAAAAACGCCCTGCCCATTGACATCGAGGATGAGAGAATCAACCGCACGACTGTCTTCTCTCAACAGATAGGCCTTGCCGTACTTAATCGGCACCGAATCCTGCACGGCTCTGTTGGTCATCCGCACCTCGACTGAGGCGAAGGTCACAGTGGGCAAAAGAACGAGGATGCAGATGATACGGTATCGCATAAAGCTACTCCCTCATTAAAATTCTCTCTTGTTCACGAACACTTGCGACCTTCACGCACAAACAAAAAATCCCGTTCCGTCCACCTGTGGCGAACAGCTACGGGATACTTGTTGTTTCTGTCGTTCTCTTCATCCTGCCCTCGCAGGGCCTTCAGTCACTCGCCAATGTTTTGTTTTTTTTGTAAATGTCAAGAGCCTTAACGTGGGCAAGCCACCCGCCAGAATGCGAAGCGGGTTGGCCTGCCAGACTGCTGTCGGGCTGACAACCAAAAATCCCCCACGAATCCACACGAAAGAAATCCCACCCCGACTTGTGGGGGCGTCAGGAGGGAATGCCGCTTTACGGCATCCTGTACCAGGACTCAGAATCCTACTTGAAAAGCGGAATCTCCCGCTTCTCAGTCCCGCCTTCCAGGGATCCCGCTCACAGGCGGGATCCAAAGAGCGGGAGATTCCGCATATAAGTGGGACTCTGAGAGAGCGGAACCATAGAGCGGGACTTTTTGTACACAGATTTAACTCATAAGACACTAAAGATGGTACCCCTGCCCCGTGTTACGCTCCGACAACCGAGGAGTGGACGCGCATATTCAACTTGCGACAGTAAGTTTTTTTGGCTACTTTTTCGACGAAATCACTTGTGCCGCTCCAACACAATGATTGAACAGGAAATTTGAGATTCTTTGTTGTCGGAGCGAGTCTCGCCCGAATGGCGGGATGCCCCTTTGCATGAACGATTCTGGTGGAGGGGCACGCGATGCTCTTCTTTCCTTCTCTCTTCCTTCCTCGTGATGAAAGCTGTCATCATGGCTGGGGGGTTCGGCACTCGTCTGCGGCCGCTCACCTGCAACATTCCGAAGCCGATGGTCCCGATGGTCAACCGGCCTATCATGGAACACATCATCGCCCTGCTTCGCCTGCACGGCATTACCGACCTCATTGCAACGCTGTTCTATCAACCTGAAATCATCTCCGAGCACTTTGGCAATGGCGAAGCGTTTGGCGTTTCGCTCAAATATCGGAAAGCGGAGGCGGACTTCGGCACGGCGGGCAGTGTGCGCAACGCGAAGGATTTTCTCGACCGGCGATTCCTCGTCATCAGCGGTGATGTGCTGACGGACTTCGACCTTTCCGCCGCAATCGAATTCCATGAATTGAAAAAAGCGAAAGCGACGATCCTGTTGACACGCTCGACCAATCCCCTGCAGTTCGGCGTCGTCCTGACGCGTGATGACGGAAAGATTACGCGCTTCTTAGAGAAACCCTCATGGGGAGAAGTGTTCAGCGATACCATTAACACGGGAATCTACATTCTCGAACCGGACGTACTCGACCTTGTGCCGCAGGGAGAGGAGTTCGACTTCAGCAAGAATTTGTTTCCGCTGATGTTGGAACGAGACCTCGGGCTCTACGGCTACGTTGCATCCGGCTACTGGCGCGATATCGGGAACCTCAATGAATATCAGGAAGCTCACCTCGACGCACTGCGCGGCCTTGTGAAGGTTCCGATCCACGGCGAATCGAAGGGCAATCTTCTCGTCGATGAATCGAGTCGGGTTGAGACAGACCAGATCAACAGCCGGGTTGTGGTCGGAAAACATTCTCGCATCCATCGCGATGTGAAGATTTCGAGTTCGGTGATCGGAGATGATTGTGAGATTCTCCCCGGCGCAGTGTTGCGGAACACCGTTGTCTGGAGCGGGACACAAATCGGCGCACAGGCAGAGATCTCTTCTTCAGTCATCGGCAAGAAGTGTATCGTCGGCGATGATGCGATCATTGAAGACAACGTTTTTATCAGCGACCAATGCATTATCGGACGGCGAAGCCATCTGTTATCGAACATCAAGCTGTGGCCGGATAAGGTGGTCGAAGAAGGCGCTACGGTCACGCGCAGTCTTGTGTGGGAAGACCGGTGGCTGCGCGAGCTGTTTGTCGAAGCGCGTGTTTCGGGTATTTCGAACATCGAAATGAACCCCGAGTTTGCCGCGAAGTTAGGCGCAGCATACGGTGCGTTCGTCGGCGCGGGTTCGCGAGTCCTGATCAGCCGCGATGCGGATAATGTGTCGCGTATGATCAGCCGTGCACTCATGACCGGCCTGATGTCCGCCGGTGTGAACTGTAACGACCTTCGCGCATCGTCCATCCCTATCGTCCGGCACGAGCTGCGGGGCAGCAACGAGCGCGGCGGCATTCACGTCCGACGCAGTCCGTATTTCAAGAATTACACCGACATTATTTTCTTCGACTCTGACGGTAAAGACCTGCCGCTGAGTAAGCGCAAAGCTGTCGAGCGACTGTTCTTCGGGGAGGATTTCATCCGTGCAGACCACGACAAAGTCGGCTTCATCGTCTTCTCTGAGCGCAGCATGGAGAGCTACGTCGACCGGTTTCTACACACCATCAATGTGCAGGCGATCCGCTCGGCAAACCTGCGGCTTGTTATCGATTACTCGAACGGCGTTGCATCGACCATCTTCCCCCATATTTTAGGCAAGCTCAACGTGCAGGTTGTCTCGCTCCACGCCTATCTCGACAGCACGAAGCTCACGCGTCTGCATGAGGATGTCGAAGCATCCCTCAAGGAACTCGCCTACGTCGTCACCTCGCTCAAATACGACGTCGGTTGCATCCTCGATCCGGGTTCGGAGAAGATTCTCGCCGTTGACGAACACGGCAGCGAAATCGACAGCGACCGCTTGCTCACGCTCATGACCAAGTTCGTCGCACTCGCGAACCCGACGCTCAAACGCATTGCCGTGCCAATCTCGGCGTCCAAAGAAATCGACCTCATCGCTCGCGAACACGGCCTCACCGTCCTGCGTACGCGCGACAGTCATCTGGCGATGATGGAAGCCGCATCGGATAGCGCATACCGCTTTGTCGGCGGCACGAAGGGAGGGTTCATCTTTAATGAATTTCTCTTCGCGTCGGACGGAACGTATGCCGTTGCCAAATTGTTGGAGTGCATGGCGCTTACGAAGAAGCGTTTGGGTGAGCTTGATCGCGAAACGCCGCGCTTGCATTTTGTGAAAAAAAACGTTCCTTGTGCATGGCACGTGAAGGGCCGTGTCATGCGGCGACTGATGAAAGAATCCGAGTCGCTGCCGCGAGAACTCGTGGAAGGCGTGAAGCTCTACCTTTCCGACCACGGCGCGAACACGTCGGTCTTTCTCAATCCCGACCGCACGCAGCCGCTCTTCCATATTTACGCGGAGTCGGACGATGCAGCCATCGCACAGCAGCTCGCTGACGAGTACGAGGCAAAACTTCGTCAATGGATCGAACATGAGTAGCCGCCGCTCGACCGACCGGAGTCATGCATGAAGATTACCGATATCCTTACCGAGCAGCTTATCCGCGCTGCGCTCCCGGGCACAACCAAATCCGAGGTGATCGACGCCATGATCGACCTTGCAGCAACACAGCAGGATAAGGTGTTGGATAAGGCGAAGATGCGCGAGGCAATCCTCGAACGCGAGAAGATCATGTCCACCGGCGTCGGTTCCGGGTTCGCCATCCCGCACGGAAAAACCGATGCGGTCGCCGACATTGTCGGCGCGTTCGCCGTTACCGAAAAGCCGATCGACTACGAAGCGCTCGACGAACAGCCCGTGCGACTCATCTTCCTGCTCGTCGGACGTGAGAATATGGTCGGGCCTCATATCAAGCTGTTGAGCAGAATCTCCCGGCTGATGAACCGCGAAGAATTCCGCAGTCGGCTGATCGCCGCCGGGTCGGCGCAGGAAATCCTGGAAGCCTTCCGGCAGGAAGAGGCAACGTACTTCGAAGTGTAATCCTTCCGTTTGTTCCTTCCGTGCAACGGACACGCGCCACCACTGCGACGTGCCGAAACAAGTTGGAGCACCCAGAGTGACATTTCGGTCGATCAAAGGCACAAAAGATATTCTCCCCGGCGAAGTCGAGCGCTGGCAGCACGTCGAGCGCACCGTGCATCGCGTGATGAAGGACTTCAACTACGCCGAGATTCGCACCCCCGTCTTCGAGCCGACAGCCCTGTTTGCGCGCAGCATCGGCGAGCTTACCGACATCGTTACCAAAGAGATGTACACCTTCACCGACCGGAGCGATGAAAGCCTTACCCTGCGTCCTGAAGGCACCGCCTCAACCCTGCGCGCCTATCTACAGGCGAACTTGGGTGAACAGAGTCCGCTGACGAAGCTTTACTACATCGGGCCGATGTTCCGGCAGGAGCGACCGCAGGCGGGACGCTTGCGGCAGTTTCATCAGTTCGGGGCAGAAGCGCTCGGATCGCAATCGCCGGCGCTCGATGTTGAGATGATCGCCCTCGCGCGCGAGATCTATCGCCAGCTTGGCGTTGCTGAATTTGAAATCAACGTAAACTCCGTCGGTTGTGAGAAGTGTCGCCCCGCCTACAAAGAAAAGCTGGTGGCGTTCCTGAAGTCGGTGTACGACAACCTCTCCGACGACAGCAAAGCGCGGGTGGAGAAAAATCCGCTCCGGGTGTTCGATTCCAAGGATGAGAACGACCGCAAGCTCACCGCCGGCGCGCCGTTGATGAAGGAGCATCTCTGCGAGGAGTGCCGAACGCACTTCGATCGCGTGCGACGACTACTCGATAGCCTGGGAATCACGTACGCCGTCGACGGGCGGCTCGTGCGCGGGCTCGACTACTACACCAAAACAGCGTTCGAGATTACCAGCAGTGCCCTCGGCTCGCAAGATGCACTTGCAGGGGGCGGACGGTACGACTTGCTCGTCGATGAGCTCGGCGGCAAGCCCACACCCGGTGTCGGTTTTGCTGCGGGTATTGAACGACTGTTGATGGTGATGGAAAAAAACGGTGCTCCGTTGCCCGATCCAACCGGTCCAACGCTGTACATCGCCGCGTTAGATGAGAACGCGCGAGACCGTGCATTCGTTGAGGCGTGCAAGCTCCGCGCAAAAGGAATCGCTGTGGAGGTCGATTACCTTGACCGCAGCGTGAAGGCGCAAATGCGGGAAGCAAACCGTCAGCGTGCGCGGTTTGTCATCGTGTTGGGGGAGAATGAACTCTCTACCGGCAAAGCTAAGCTCAAAGACATGCTCAACGGAGAGGAGCGAGAGGTCGATCTCAAGAGCATCGGAGGGCCCTTCGGTGCTTGCGCGTAAGAAGAAACGGCGCGAACCAGAGTATCTTCTACGCGTCTTCCATCATCTCGACAACCGAACGAAGCGCAACACGGTCGTGTTTCAAGTCGAAACGCTGAAGATCTTCAAGCACTTCAACTACGAGGTGTTGATCAACGACCGCATGGAACATGCTCTGATTGAACTGAACATCCTCGGCATCCACGCTCCTCTTATGGTGATGCCGGGAACGGGTCCCGCAAAAGGACGGAAAGAGTACTCGAACCTTCGAGGAACATATACCGTCCGCGTCGCCAAACCGAACCGCGTATCCGAAGTGTTGAGGATTCGATTCACCAAAAATTCTATCACGATTGTCGAACCTCCGCCGAAAGGCTTCCTGTTGGTGAGCGCTGATTCAATGGAAATCACCGAGTAACGCTTGACGCTGAGAAAACCAACCACACGTGGTTTATACTTTGACCAATCACCGGAACGAAACATCACATGTGTCCACGACTGCTTGAAATCGGCCCGTTCACTATCTACAGCTACGGCCTCATGCTGGCGATCGCATTCATCCTCGCCAGCTACGTGCTCAATCTTGAGATCCGCCGCAAACGCCTCGACCCCAACCTCGGCAACACCATCACACTCATCGCGCTCGTCGCGGGCATCTCAGGCGCGAAGCTCTTCTTCCTCATCGAGAACTGGTCGCAGTTCCTCGCCGACCCCATCGGCATGGCGTTCTCCCCTGCCGGCCTTACGTTCTATGGCGGTTTTCTGCTCGCTTTACTGCTCGTCTATCTCTACACACGGAAGAAGGGCATCCCCTTCCTCGTCGTCGCCGATTCCGCATCGCCCGCACTCATGTTGGGATACGGCGTCGCGCGCATCGGCTGTCATCTTGCAGGAGACGGCGACTACGGCTTCCCGACAACGCTCCCGTGGGGCACCGATTACTCGAAGGGCACGTATCCTCCATCGCTTGCGTTCCGAGATTTTCCCGAAATCACCAGCCAATATCCGGGCGGCGTTGTGCCCGATACCGTTCTCTGCCACCCAACGCCCGTGTACGAATTCATCATCTGTACGATCTTCTTCGGCATCCTGTGGCGCATGCGGAAACGCATCAGCATAACGGGGAAGCTGTTCATGCTGTATCTGATGTTAGCCGGACTCGAGCGGTTCGCCATCGAGTTCCTCCGTCTCAACCCGCGCATTCTGTTCGAACTCTCTGAAGCCCAACTCATCTCCCTCGGGTTGATGATTGTCGGCGTTGTCGGTTGGTTCCGTCTCTCACGTCCTTCTCCCTCCTCTGGTACATGAAACGCGTTGAGCTGTACACCACCGAAGGCTGCACGCTCTGTGCGAAAACGCTCGACCTCCTCAAGCGCCTCCAAACGGAGATGCCGTTCGAGCTCGTCGAGATCGTTCTCACCGACCATCATCCCAAGTATCAACAGTATCTTGTCACAGTGCCCGTTGTCGTCATCAACGGAGAGCGAGAGCTTGTGAGCACCATCACCGAAGAGCAGCTTCGGGAAGCGCTCGACATGGTCTATCGCCCCACGCCGAAATTTTTCGTTGCGAAGTTTCTGGAGGCGCTTGGATTCCTCACCCTGTTCGTCGGATTCATCTACGGCCTTGCGGGAGATATGTGGACCAATCTCTATTTCTTCCTCGGCGGCATCGTTGTGTTCGCAGTGGGAAGGATGATGGAACAACAGGAAGTACGGCGACACAGACAGTACTTGCGACGGCGGGAAGAAGCGGCAGCTTTGCGAAAGGAACCGGCCGATGGGTGATGCGATCGTTGCAGGCCGACAACCGGTGCTCGAAGCGCTTCGGTCCGGCGCACCCGTGGAGAAAATTCTTATTCTCTTCGGTGCAAAGGGAGCGGCCATCGAACGCATCCGCGCGCTGGCGAAGAAGCGCGGCGTGCCGGTCAGCGAGGTAAGCAAACAGCGATTCCGTGAGTTAGCCGAAAACGCGACAACGCAGGGCGTCGTTGCCATTCTCGCTCAGAAGGCGTATGTGGAGGTTGAAGACCTTCTTGCCATAGCCGTGTCGCGCAACGAACCTCCCTTCCTGCTCGTTCTCGATGAAGTGGAAGACCCTCACAACGTCGGCGCGTTGATTCGCACCGCCGAGTGCGCAGGCATGCACGGTGTGATCATCCCTAAACATCATGCGGCGTCGCTCGGCCAGACGGTCGCGAAAACTTCTGCCGGCGCGTCGCTCCATCTTGCCGCAGCAAGAGTTTCCAACATTGCACAGACGCTCAATACGCTCCGGCAGAACGGCGTCTGGATCGTCGGCGCGGATGCAGAGGGGGATAAACTGTATACGGACGTGAACTACGACGGCCCGCTCGCCATGGTGATCGGCAGTGAAGGCCGCGGCATCAGGAGGCTGGTGAAGGAGAAGTGCGACGTCCTCGTCCGCATTCCCCTGTATGGCTCAATCGGCTCGCTCAACGCCTCCGTTGCAGGCAGCGTGTTGATGTACGAGGCGGCGAAAAGGAGACACGCGAAGCGAGGATAAGAGGGAGGTCGGCTCTCCAGAGCCAACCACAATGTGCACTCCAGATGTAGGTCGGGTCTCCAGACCCGACCACCCAGCTGGACGGGACAGGAGTCCCGTCCTACAAATACTCAACCTGCAAAACAACATCACGCGGCCACCTCCGTCCGTTTCTTATCCTCTTCCGCGATCAGATGGATAAAGACATCGTCCAGCGACGGCGTGATTCGTTCGATCGCGCTCGTCCGGATTCCCTCCTTCCTCAAAAGCTCTTCGATGCGCACAGCAGCATCTTTCACACTCGTTGTGCTGACGTGGAACGCCGTGCCGAAAATCGACGTCTCCACCACCCACGGCTCTTGCTGCAGAATCTCCATTCCCAGAAATTTCTGCGCGACACGGGGTCGATTCCGCCCGTCGGCTCATCAAAAAACACAATCGGCGGTTCGTGCAGAATGGCACAGCCGAGCGCGAGTCGCTGCTTCCAGCCACCGGAGAGATTGCGCCTGAGCGTTTGTTCCTTCCCTACAAGTCCCGCCATCTCTAACACCCATGCCTTGCGCTTCCGCAGTCGGTCGCTTTCAAGTCCATAGATGCCGCCATAGAAATTGATGTTCTGCTCGACGGTGAGGTCTTCATACAGCGAAAAGCGTTGCGACATATAGCCGATGTTTGCTTTGACCGCGTCGGGATCGGTGCGGACACTGACCCCGCCGACTATCGCATCGCCAGACGACGGCTCAAGCAATCCGCATAACATGCGGGGTGTATCGCACATCAAGAGTCTCCCCTGTTGGATGAGTGCAACGCGTGTGCTCCGTTCCGCTTCATCCAGGTACGGCGTAGCCATCACGATGGTGACGCCGGATTTGAGGACGGCAGAAAGAATTTTCCAGAAGTCGCGGCGCGAAACGGGATCAACGCCCGTCGTCGGCTCATCGAGGAAAATCATTTGCGGCGTGTGAATGAGCGTGCAGGCGAGGGCGAGCTTTTGCTTCATCCCGCCGGAGAGCCGCTCGGCAAGGCGCCCGCGAAACGGAGTGAGTCGCATAAAATCTAAAAGCTCTTCTTTGCGGGACCGGAAATCCTGTAGCCTGTGGATTTCCGCGAAGAAGTCGATGTTCTCGTCGATGGTGAGGTCGCCGTAGAGGCTGAACCGTTGGGAGAGGTAGCCGATGGAGCGCTTGACGGCTTCGCGCTCAGTCCGCATATCCTTTCCCAGAATTCTGATGGTTCCCTCAGTCGGCGGCAAGACACCGCACATCATCCGGATCGTTGTGGTTTTGCCCGCGCCGTCGGGACCAACGAGGGTGAAGATTTCGCCACGGCGGATTTCCAGTGAAAGCCTGTCTACAGCGGCGACTGCGTGCTGGCGCTCGTCAACAAAGACTTTGCGAACGACTTTGCGAACGTCTTGAACGATGACTGCTGAGCCGTTGTTGTCCGATGGATTCATCCGGGCAGCTGACTATGGTTTGTCGGTTTGGAGTTCAACATCTGCGGGAATGCCGGCCTTGAGCGTACCGTCGGAATTCATCACTTTGACCTTGACGGCAAAGACCAACTTGGTTCGTTCGTCTTTGGTTTGGATATTCTTCGGCGTGAATTCAGCTGTCGATGCGATGTGCATCACCGAGCCCGGAAACGTGCGCCCCGGGAATGCATCGACACTGACGGAAGCAGGTTGGCCGAGCTTGATGTTCGGAAGCTCGGTCTGAGGAATGTAAATCGTCACGTGCATTGCGGAGAGGTCGGCAATCGTTGCTACGCTCATACCCGGCGTTACCAATTCTCCACGCTCCACAAATCTCTTCAAAAGCGTTCCATTCGCCGGCGCGCACGAGCCTCCCCTCGTCAACCATCACGGTGTCGATGCGCCCACCGGCAAGCGTACCGATCGTTACCTCCCTTGCCTCCAATGTTCCCGATGCCGAAATGGTGCCGTTATCCTTTCCACTGCAACCGGTCAAGAGCAGCGGCAGGCTTAACAAAAACATCAATGGTGATTTCATAGTACCCTAACGTGAGATATGGTGAGAATAGGACGGCTCAAAGAGCTGGAACTGTTTCCGCGCGCCATCGGTCAGCGCGCCTTCGAAGAGGATCTTGAAGATCGACCTGAAGGCGGTCTCGGGATTAAACGAGTGCTGCGAGAGTGTCTGAGAATTCATGATCCCTTCCACGGCTTTCAGAAACATCAGCATGAAGACCTCGTGGTTGAGGTCCTTCCGGAAAACTCCCTCCGCTTTTGCCTGGAGGAACATCGTCTCGATTTTCGAGAGGATGTGTTCACGCCGGAATGTTTCGATTTCTGTCCAGAGCTTCGGCGCAAAGCGTTGGAGGTCGCGTTGGAATTCGCGACTGATCGTACTCATGTTTCCGCCGACAAACGAAAGCAGCTCCGTCATCTTCTTCTCAAATGGCTTGTTGGATTCCACAATGGCGGCAACATTGCGTTCGATGAACCCTATCATGAACTTCACAACCGCTTTGAGCAGCACATCTTTGCCTGAGAAGAATTTGTAGATGGTCTTTTTGCTCATGCCGAGGTCGCCGGCGATTTCATCGAGGGTGACTTTGGAAATCCCCGATCCGAGGAACCGATTGCGCGCCGCGTGAACAATCCGATCCCTCTCCTCCTGAATGGTCATTGGATGCCTCCGATGGAAACTTTAATCGTATTTTGGGTTTCCAAACTACTCATTGTTGGAGCTGGAAGCAAGGCGAATTTTAGTCTTTCCGCGCAAAACTTCAAGGTCTTGTAGAAACTACAAGCAAACTACTGTAATCGTCATCGACATTTGAATCGATTTCAGTTCCTCTAACCTCCTTTCAGCCAAGCTGTTATAGTGAAGATTGCTCTGAATGATTTCTCCTAACTCTTACGGCACGCGGTATGTGCCAATACATGCAGGAGACGACAATGAAAAACAGGATTCACATACAGATGCAGTTGACAGTACTCTTCCTCACGCTGTTTGCAACCCTAACGGCTGTCGGACAAACCAGGGTTGCTGTGCTCAACCAGAGTCCAACGGCTGTCGCTGTGCATCTCGAAAATGCTGAGCCTGTGGCTGCACTGCAGTTCACGGTTAACGTTTCATCCAACCTTTCAATTGTTTCGGTCAGAAAGAGCAGCGATTTGGGGAATGACTGGCAGGTACACTCACACACAATCAACGACTCGGTTCTCAACGTCGTGATCATCAACGCAGTTGGGATGCCTCTTGCGGCGGGCGATTGGAATCTTGCAGAAGTAGAGGTTCGCTTCAACTACGGTCGTGTTGCTCGTGCGTACCTCAGCAGAGTGGTACTGGCCAGCCCTGACGTTCAACGTATCACAGCGACCCTCTCAGCGGCAGAATGGAATACCGGAATTGTCGATGAGGTTACTGCCGCAACGTTGAAGCAAAATTATCCGAACCCCTTCAATCCTTCAACGAATCTCCGCTACACGGTGACGCAGCCGGGCGATGTACGCTTGAGTGTATATGATATGGCGGGACGAGAAGTGAACAGACTGTTGGATGGATACCACGTTGGTGGAAACTATAGTGTGACGTGGAATGGGAATGACGCTGCCGGTAACGCGCTTCCTTCGGGCATCTACTTCGCCAGACTGACAGCAGCCGGATCGGTCTCCACCGTGCGGATGACCTTGCTCAAATAAGTTCGCTGTACTCCTCCTCCACCCCCCAGCGGGAGTCGGTGTGATGGGCATCGGCTCCCGCTTTCCTTTTCGCTACAACCATCGCCAAAGGCGATAGGTTTCTCTGTTGAATTCAATTGATGCGCGAACGCTTTTCTCTGTGCACTCTGTGGCAAAATATTGTTGGCCGGATCTCTACGCAACCGCTAAACCAACACCCGCGTTGTCGCAAGCAAATTCTTTTGCAGCTTTGACAAACTCGCGAAAGAGCGGATGCGGATTGACGGCACGCGAACGAAGCTCCGGGTGAAACTGTCCCGCGACAAACCACGGATGGTCCGGAAGCTCAATGACCTCCACCAACGTTTGATCCGGTGAGATACCGCTGAAGACCATGCCGTGCTCTGCCAACTTCTTGCGGAACTTGTTGTTCACTTCGTACCGATGCCTGTGACGTTCATAGATCAATTCCTTCCGATAGGCTTTATAGGCTTTTGAACCTTTGAGCAACAGACACGGATAGGCACCGAGCCGCATCGTGCCGCCCATGTTCTTCACGCCCTTCTGGTCAATCATCAAGTCGATGACGTTGTACTTTGTCTTCCGGAACTCCGTACTATTCGCGCCGGCCATTTTGCACACGTTGCGAGCAAATTCGACCACAGCGCATTGGAGTCCCAAGCAAATGCCGAAGAATGGAATCCTGTTTTCCCGCACGTAGCGAATGGCTTTCACCTTCCCCTCCACACCGCGCTCGCCAAACCCTCCCGGTACGAGGAGTCCTGCGACGCCTTTGAGGTACTGTTCCGGGCCGTTGAGCTCAATGTCTTCCGCTTTAATCCAGTGGATGTCAACTGCGACGTCGTTCTCGGCACCCGCATGCACAAAGGCTTCGTTGATGCTCTTATAGGCATCGAGGAGGTCGGTATACTTTCCGCAGACGGCAATCGGGACGCGGCCGGTCGGTTTCTTAACCCGATTAACGAACCGCGTCCAACGGCGCAAATCGGTCTTGCCGCATTTCAAGTTCAGCTTCTCAACGATAATCTCGGCTAACTTCTCCCGTTCAAACACCAATGGCACTTCGTAAATTGAATCGACGTCTCTGCCTTCAATCACCGCATCCCGCTCGACGTTACAAAAAAGGGCAATCTTTTCCTTCACATCCTTGCTTAACCTTTTCTCGGAGCGGCAGATGAGAATGTCGGGCTGTAGGCCGATTTCTAATAACATCTTCACGCTATGTTGCGTCGGCTTCGTTTTGATCTCTCCGGCCGAACGAATGTAGGGAACAAGCGTGACATGGATGTTCAGTGCGTTGCGATGTCCGACCTCCAACGCATACTGACGGATGGCTTCGAGAAACGGCAGGCTCTCGATATCGCCAACCGTGCCGCCGACTTCTGTGATGACAACATCATACTTTCCCGTCGCAGCAAGCGCGCCGATGCGACGCTTGATCTCATCGGTGATGTGGGGAATCACCTGCACGGTCGCGCCAAGATAATCGCCGCGGCGTTCCTTGGAAATGACTTCGTAATAGACCTGTCCCGTCGTGGTGTTGTTCTGGCGCGACATGTTGATATCCAAAAACCGCTCGTAGTGGCCGAGGTCGAGGTCCGTTTCCGCACCGTCGTCGGTGACGTAGACTTCACCGTGCTGGAACGGATTCATCGTGCCCGGATCGACGTTGATATACGGGTCGAATTTCTGAATCGTCACGCGCAGTCCGCGCGACTTGAGCAAGAGACCGATCGACGCCGCTGCGATCCCCTTGCCGAGCGAGGAGACGACGCCACCAGTGATGAAAATATTCTTAACGTGATTCCGTGCCATGCGCTTTCCGTTGTTTAACGGGTTTGGGTTTGTGCATGCGGGTTGTGTGAAGCATCTCAGGCGAAACAATGCCGCCCGAAAGAGCGAGCTTCAATCCTTCTTCTACCGACATCGCTACCACATACACATCCTCGATGGGAACGAGCGCCATGATACCTGATGTAGGATTGGGGGGATAGGGAATGTACACGCTGACCATGTCGATAGACCTTCGTGATGCTTCCTTCCATTGGATGTCGTTCGTCACAAAACCGACCGCGTAAATTCCCTTCTTCGGATACTCAATAATGACAACCTGACGGAAGCTCTTTCCTTTCGCCCCAAGCGAAAATGCTCCGATAATATCTTTCACGGCGGTATAGATCGTGCGTGCAAGTGGAATGCGCGTGATCACTCCTTCGATCGCCTTCACCACAAACTTGCCGACGAGGTTGCGGGAGAGCGCTCCCACAACGAAGATGATCAGCAGCATGGTGATGAAGCCGAGGCCGGGGAAGTCGAGGCCGTACCGCACAAGTATCGGCGAAACGATACGGTCGAATGCGGTAATGATCGCGTTCACCACCCACACGGTGATGACCAACGGGATGATCACAATTAGTCCGCGCACAAAACTATGACGCACAAAGCTCCACATACGTCAAACCGAAAGTTTCTCCATCTCTCTGAGAATCGTGACGACGCGTTCAACATCTTCCGGGGTATCAACGGGAATGCTGTCCTGTTCCGTCAGCGCGACTTTGACGCTGAAGCCCGCTTCGAGCATCCGCAGTTGCTCAAGGTGCTCTGCTCGCTCCAACCGCGATTCCGGCAACTGGGCATACCGCAGCAACGCCTCACGACGGAACACATACAAACCCACATGCTTGTAGTACGTGTGATGTTTGACCCAATCTGCCGGATCGGGAATATCGCGCAAGTGCGGAATCGGCGAGCGCGAAAAGTACATCCCGTACCGCTCGTGATTGAACACGACCTTGACGACGGAGGGATTCACCAGCTCTTCAACGGACTCAATGGGACGAGCGAGCGTGCTCACAGCCGCCCGGGAATCGTCCAACAGCGCCTGCACGGCATTATCGATCATGGAGGGCGGAAGGAGCGGTTCATCCCCTTGAACATTCACGAAGACATCCCCCCGCATCTGCTCGGCAACAACCGCCACACGGTCGCTACCACTGCTCATCTCACGAGACGTCATCACAGCCATCCCACCGAAGTCCCTCACGACTGTTGCGATCCTTTCATCATCCGTCGCTACAACGACTTCATGAAGCATCCGCGCCTGGCGGGCGCGCTCATACACGCGTTGGACCATCGGCTTGCCGAGCAAATCCACCAGCGGCTTTCCCCTCAGCCTGCTCGATGCGTAACGCGCCGGTATCACGCCAACGATGTGCATGACGAGCCAAGAGTCGATAGTTGATAGTACATCGTCAAACCCATTATGTATCCCCAATCACCTTCGGCACCTTGAAAAACTTCTCCGTCTTTGCCGGGGCGTTCTGGAGCGCTTCGTCTGTGGTCAGTCCGGGCTTTACTTCATCCTTGCGAAAGACGTTGCCCCGCTTTGTGGGGTCGATGACGTGCGAGAGCGGCTCGACGTTCGACGTGTCGAGTTGGTTGAGCTGTTCCATGTACGCGAGAATCTCATTGAATTGCCGGAGAAAAGTTTCCCGCTCTTCCGGCGTGAACTCTAACCGCGCAAGGCCGGCGATGTGTTCGACGTCTTTGACCGTAACTGACATTCGAGCCCTCAGTGTTGTTCCGAAAAATTCTTTTCCAGAATCGCGCGTACGCGCTCCATCAGCCGCAACTCCGCCTCCCTTCCTTCCACCCTGCTGTCGATAGGAGGGTCGATGATGAGCTCGATATCCGTCGGCCGGATCGTCCATGAGCCTTTTGCCATGATCGCGAAGCTATTCTTGATCGTGACCGGCACAATCGGCACACCAGCACGCGCTGCCAATACGAACGCGCCGCGCTTGAACGGCTGCAGCTTACCGTCAAGCGAGCGCGTGCCTTCTGCAAAGACAAGCACAGAAGCATTTCCGCTCACTTTCTGCACTGCGCGTTCAAGGCTTTCCATCGCATCTCGCGCATTCGCACGGTCGATCGAAATGTAGTGGCCGTACTTCAACGCCCATCCCCAGATTGGAATTCTTGTCAGCTCCTGTTTAAGGATGATCGCGACGCGATCCGAAATTCCCGCCAGCACTGCCGGAATGTCAAACAAGCTGGCGTGGTTTGAGACGTAGACATACCGGCGTCCCGGTTCAAGCACTTCCATCCCCACGACATGCACCCTAATGCCGAACACAGCCAACACCCCCCTTGCCCAGTGTCGTGCCAGCCAGTAATAGAATCTCCCTTTCCGGTCGAACGGCAACGAGAGCAGTGTAATGACTGAAGCGATCAACGTCCAGAGTACGGCAATCGAGCCCTTAAACACCGTTACAAACATGCATCACCTCTCATCAGCCTTGCGCATCCATCGCCAGCACAAGCTGGATCCTCCGCTCAATCGAGGGATGACTATAGAATAAGAACTCAATCATCGGATGCGGCGAGGGGTCGGCGAGGTTGGTCCGTGCGAGCTTCGTCAGTGCGTCCACGAAAGCCGATGCGTTGCCGGTCAGCTTTACAGCAAAGCGGTCGGCCTCACGCTCGTGTTTGCGTGAAAGCGCATTGGAGGCCGGTGTCGTCATCAACGAATAGACTCCCATCCAGAGCGCCAACAACGGCAAGGCGGCAAGTTGATCGGGGGATGCAAAACCGAGCCACTCCACAGTCCATGTGTACGCCTGCGCCGTCAAGAACAGTCCGGCGAATGTGCTCACGGCACCGATAAGAATCATCCTGCGAATGTGCCTGAGCTTGAAATGTCCCAACTCATGCGCGACGACGGTTTCGACCTCATCGTCGGTGAAATTTGCCACGAGCGTATCGCCGAGAAGAACCCGACGCGCCTTCCCGGTGCCGGCAAAGGCGGCGTTTGCTTTTTTGGTATTCTTGCTCATGTCAAAAACGAACACGCCGCTCGCCTGCATTCCGACGCGGTTGCAAAGCGTGAGGATGCGCTCACGCAGCCGATTTTCTTCAAGCGGTTTAAGCTTGTAGAAGAGCGGAACGATGAGTGTCGGCGCTACTCGTGCAAGCAGGACGGAGATGAAAAACACAACCGCACCCACCGGCAGCCACCACCACAAGCCGAACGTCCTGAGGCAGTAGTAGAAGGCAAGCAGCAGCGGCGTCCCGATCGCCGCACCAACAAGCGATCCCTTCGTCCCCTCCCAGAACCATCGGGCAATTGTTTGATTGGAAAGCCCATAGCGATGCTCAAGATAAAACCCCGAATAATATCGGAGCGGGAACACGACCAGCGAAGAAAGCATGCTCAAGACGCCGGCAAACAGAAGTACGGCCCCGTAGTCGTTGGCAACGACTCCACGGATTGCGCTCTCCATGGCAGCAGACGCGCCGGAAAGAACAAGAACGAGAAGGAAGGTAAAGCCCAGTGCCGTTCTGAGAAGTCCGAGCCAGATTTTGACGCGCTGATACTCTTTGGCTTGTTCGTTTCGCGTGGAGTTGCTTCGAAGGGAGGGCGCCGATGCGGAGGATGGGATGGGCTCCCGGTCAACAGCGCTGCCTTGAACTACAGACTGACCATGCTCCATGAAGAGAGGGGTGACAAGGGTGAGGCGGACTGTGGTTTGCCTAAAATAGGCAACGGGGCTTAGAAAAGCAAGACAAGCTTTGTAGAGGTATATGTTCGTACAAAAAACAGCCTGGCCTCTTCGAGGTCAGGCTGCCGTTCCAAGCAACCGACGAGTTAGCGTCTCACTTCGACTGTTCGTGAGTAAACGGTCGCGAACGAGGTCGCAATGTTGATGATGATGTCGAGACCACTCTGTTCTGTCTTAATCGTGTAATCTTTTGCTCCCTTCGCCATCTCTTTCGTATCGACCCTGTTGATTGGTACCAGTCCCCACAACGCGTACCATTGTCGCTCCGTTTCAACAATGCCTTGCTTGGCTCCTTCTCCAACCACATGCATGTGGGTCATGCATCCCGTCAGAAGGACTGAGAACAGCAGAATCAGTATGACGGTTTTACGCATATAAACCTCCCTTGATTGGTGAACGGTTTAGAGCAATTCCACCGAACCCAAAACTGATTCGATGGTACGAGCAAAACGTGGATACACTTCGCGAGGGAACACAAAATCGAATCGAATAGGCCGTTTCAACCGTAAACTGCTGAAAATTACCGTAAAAGAAACATTTATTGTACTAAAAGTCAATAGCTGATGCACTTTAATGCCATGATGATAGAAGACGGTGGACTTGACCATTGCGCTGGAATCCGCCTGAAGAGCCCGGTCTTGATAAATCCGCATGGTCTGACTCGCATCGCTGGTGTCAAAATCGGCAAGCCGCGTAATCGTGATAACGCTACCCGTTTCTGGTTCAACATAACCGTAATACACCCGTATGTCGCCTGCCGGTACAGGTGAACTCATTTTCTTCATGGTCTCTACCTCCGCTCGGCGTAGCAAACGCTCGTCAACCTTCTTCCAGCCCCGCGGTGGAGCAAAAACAATGCCCAGCGCTGTATCGGACTGTGCTGTTTCGACTAACGCAGAATCGACTGTAAACAGCAAAGTAGGGGTATTGGTTGGTTGTGGCGGTGACTCCCTCCTGTTGCAAGAAAGAAGCACGATCGCCACAAGTGAACCGATAGCCACTCTCATCGGGAAAGCATTCGACTGAACCATTTCCTCTCCTGTTTTACGAACGCATTTATTCCAGAACCTTCACTCGCACTCGATCGCGCTCTTTGATGACTCCTTTGCCTCTTCGGATCTGTGCGAGCGAAAGGTGAGGACCGCGAACTTCCAGCACTTCCAGTGTGCCGATTTCCGGCGCACCCATCCGCCCCTGCGCCTGCGAATAGACGAAGAGCTCCATCCCTTTTCGAACACCGTCTTCACTTCCTACATTCACAAAGGCCCGGTCGTTTTCGATGAATATAACAAAACCTGTAATAAACCTGAACTGCAAACTGAGTGTATCCTGCTCGGCCGCCTTTGCGAGGCTGTCGGGATTCACAATCCCGATGGCAAGTCTCTTCAAGGCTGGCAGCCCGCCAGAGGCGGGGCAGAAATTCTCGGAAAGTTCAGCACAACGAGGGAAGAAACCGTTGGAACGCGATACCGCTCTTTGACATAGGCGCTGAGAAATCGCGGCACGTCTCTATCGATCTCCCATTTGCCATGAAAGCTCGTTTCGTTCTTGAAGGGGAGAAAGATGAATCCCGTTGTCGAGGATTCCTGTGCCGAGACGCGAAGAGCGACGCACAGCAATGGAAGCGCGATAAAACAACATTTCCTCAGTAAAGCACGAAGAGTAGGACGGTAGAATCTGTTAGTCATTCTGTAGGTTGTGAGGGAACCTTTAACGCCTGCTCGGGAGTACAACTCCCTCGGAACATGAAGAACATTACGAGAGCTGGGTTGTGAGGGAGTTTCACTCCCGAACATCCACGGCCACCTCCGATACCATGTCTGCTCGGGAGTACAACTCCCTCGCAACATGAGCATGAGATTCACTGGGTTGTGAGGGAGTTTCACTCCCGAACATTCACGGCTACCTCCGATACCATGTCTGCTCGGGAGTACAACTCCCTCGCAACATGAGCATGAGATTCACTGGGTTGTGAGGCAACAGGAATCTGCCCTCTGTTCAATCATACATCACATACCGAAGCCGTGCACGTTTGAACTCAGCCGATTCGCGGTCGAACCACCGCAGAATCTCCTCGACGCGCGAATAGCTCACTAACATGTGCCGCACGCGGTTGGAGCCGAGCACCTTGTCGAACATCTCGACCTTCCCCGTCCGCGCTCGTTCGTAGATGTTGCGGTCGGGGTACGTACGATAGAGAACATCCAACACCGTGAGCATCACCGCGCTCAAGCTGATGCGGTTGCGATCGACTATATGAATCTGCACCCCGCTGTACCGATACGTATGATTGTTCAGAGCGACGTAAAACGGTTTGTAGTGTGTGGGACGAAAGTAGACACCGGCAAGGCTGCGTCGGTTCAACGCATCGGCGAGCGCGGCCGCATCGATCCACGGCGCGCCGACAAGCTCGAACGGCAGCGTGAAGCCCACCCCCTGATTGACGGTGCCGAGCTCGCCTAACAATCCGGTCATCACATAGAACATCGCCGTCTCGCTGCGGGGGATGTTGGGCGATGGCGGAATCCATTGCAATCCGGTTTCGTCCCACCACATCGCCCGTTTCCACCCTTCCATCGGAACGACAGTGAGATTACAGCGAGCACCGCCGTTGAGCCATCTCTCTTCATTGATCATGCGCGCAAGCTCCCCGACCGTCATGCCGTAGACGTACGGAATCGGATACATGCCGACGAACGATTTGTACGCGAGGTCGAGCATCGGCCCTTCGACGCGAACACCGGTCAGCGGGTTCGGGCGGTCGAGCACCACAAACTCCACGCCGTATTCTGCCGCGGCTTCCATGGCGTAACCCATTGTGGAAATGTAGGTGTACGAGCGCACGCCGATATCCTGGATGTCGTACACTAACACGTCGATACCGCGAAGCATTTCGCGCGTGGGCTTGCGCGTGCGGCCGTAAAGCGAATAGACAGGCAATCCTGTGCGCGGGTCGGTGTAGTTCTCGATGTAACGACCGGCCTCAACATCGCCGCGCACACCGTGTTCCGGACCAAACAGCGCAACAAGGTTGACGGAGCGATGCAGGATGTCGATCGTTTGCTCGAGGTCTGCACTCACGCCGGTGGGATTGGTGATGAGGCCAACCCGTTTGCCGCGCAAAATGTCAAACCCTCGATCTCGGAGGACATCAATTCCGGGCTTGACAGGCTGGGATGGTACAGCGATTGAAAAGAGTGATACGACGCAAAGAGCTATGATCAGGCGAGAAAGAATCATCATCAGGTCAATTTCCTAGGATTTTGATGTTAGGAGCGACACATAATCCCATTAGGCGTTAAGTCCACCCTTCGATATTCATCATTGCTTCTCCCTTCGCACCATCTTCCCTAATGCTCTTGCGATGAGCACGAGAATGAACAGCGAAACAATCAGCACAATGGCGACAATCCACCCAAGAATCGTTACCGGCGATTCAATGATCACAAGAACCACAGCAAGAGTGAGGGCAATGAGCGAACCGGACCGCACGCGGCCGGTGAGTTCATCCGCTGTCTCCTGGCCGAACGACTGAGATTCTTGTGTCATTGCTTTTCCCACGGAAGAAGTTTGCCGTCCACCTGCCAGTTCTTCACCCATGCAAGCTCAGCAAGCAATGCAAACAACCGCGGCAGGGTTTCCGGTTGGGGAGCGAGAAACTGCTGCAGAAACCGCTGCTTCACCTCCTCATCCGTATCTTTGACCAGCGTGCGAAGAAGCGTTAGGACTTTCTCCGAGGTATCGCGGAATTCATTCGCTACCTTGTCGTACCCCTCAGCCTCCCTCCCGATGCGCCCCATTACGCTCATCGCTTTCGTCATGAATTTCGCGAAAAAGGCTACATCGGCAAACACCTGCTGGCGTCCGGATGTCCAGGCCAGTTCCATCAGTTCGCCAATTTCCGTCCGGTACCGGAGTCTGCGGCCGGCAAACTCCTCAAGCCCGATGACAAACGCTTCAACCTCCGTGCGCGGCCGGATGCTCACACCGTACCTCGTTTCTTCACCGCTGTCCATTTCATGATGAGCGCGTTGATCTGCTTCTGAGAAAGCGCTGGCTTGTCGTACGTACCGTCTGCCAGACGCTGGCGCATTGCTTCGAACAAACAGACCGCGCATGCAACCGAGACGTTGAGACTTTCGATCATCCCGAACATTGGAATCTGCACACATGCATCCGCGAGCTCCGCGGCTTCATCCGACACACCGCGATGTTCGTTGCCGAACACAAACGCGGCGGGCGTTGTGAGGTTGAGGTCGTAGAGCGACCGGGAATCCCCTCCTAAGCGCGTGGCGTAAACGGTGAAGCCCTCTCGCCGGAGTTTTGCGTAACAGTCGGGAATCGACCGGAATTGCCACCGCCCAACCCACTTCTTCGCACTGGCTGAGCTTTTCTTCCCGAGCTTCGGAAACGATTTCGTGGTGTACACCAACTGCACCTCCATCACACCGACAGCATCGCACGAACGAAGCATCGCGCTCACGTTATGCGGGTCGTGAATATCCTCCATCACCACCGTCAGCGTCGGTTGTCGGCGGCGGAGCACACGTTCGATCTTGGCGATCCGGCGCTCACTGGCCATGAGCCCTCCTCGGCAAGAATCGCCGGAGAATTCTGCCATGGAGATTCAACAGCACAACAATGAGGAACGACAGCGACGACCGCGTTTGCGTGATGATGAGCGTATCGAACCGCGTCGTGAACAGATACTTCGCAAGCGACGCCGACCCACCCCAGAAGACGACGGCAATGAAGAGATAGATGCAGCCTCGAAGGACGAGGGGTCGCGGCGAGACGGACAGAACAGAGTGCTTAGGCGCCGAGGTCATCTGCAAGGTCGCGGTAGTAATCGCTCTGCTCCTGTTCGCCGATGAGCTGATAGAGGTAGGACAGTCGCTGCAAGAGCGGCTTCTTGCGGCTCACGCGCATAAGGCCTTTCTTCAGAAACTCCACCAGTACATCGATGGAAGGAATGTTCAGGTCGGGGTCGTAACAATCGCAGGCGTCGAGATACGGGTCGATCTCCGAGGGCTTCGTCTCCGCCGCTTTGCGATAGTAGGTGATGGCCAGCTCGAAGTTATCGTACGACGAGTAGGTAACCTCGAAAACACTCGCCAGCCACATGTAGATGTCGTAGGCGATGTTCGGAAATTCTTTGGCTAACTTCTCGCCGAACAGACAAAGCTCATCCGGGCCCAACGAGTGGTTCCAGAAGAGTATGCGGTACAGCTCGACATCCTGAATTTGCTGCTCGAGAGCGTCTTCGAAGGCATCGAACAAATCGTTGAAGTCCGTGGCGTTGGCAAAGATGTCGCGGAGCTGCTCGAGTGTAAAACGGGGCATTCGAGACCTGAGGAAGGTAGGTTCGCGGCGGTTTTGCCCGCCCGCGTGACGGCCGCTTTGCCGGTGGACGGGGATTGTGTTTCGGCCAAAGTAAGAAAAGGAGTAAGGAAATGCAAGGTGAGCATAGAGACCTTAATTCCGATATAGCAGGGGATTTCAGTCGTACCATGGATCTCTTGCGGCAGTGCTCACCTCACACCTGTTTGCTCCCCACCGACTGTCACCAACTGTTCGTTATCATCTGATTTTTCACCCCATGGGTGAACAGTCATTCAGGGCCGCTGTGCCGCTTTTCTTTTGCGCAAAAGTCCCGTTCTTTGGGATTCCGCCTTAGCGGGATTCAAAGAGCGGAAAAAAGCGGCAGAAAAGTCCGGCTGTACGGTTCCGCTCTTTTGGAATCCCGCTTGCCCCGTTAACGGGACTTGCAGCGGAATCTCCCGCTCTTTGGATCCCGCCTGTGAGCGGGATCCCTAGCAGGCTGTTGAAAAAGTGGTTATGACAGCGAAAAAATTCATCAGGACGATTTTTTCAAGAGAGGAGCC
>JBGFRR010000145.1:0-4322 GCA_041695045.1 Bacteroidota bacterium | reverse complement strand
CTCCTGCTGTTGGCGGCACCGGCATGCGCACCGTGTACATCGGTACTGCTTAACCAGGGATTGTGTCGACCTTGATAGATGTTGCCGAAATGATCGACGAGGAAGTTGTACCCGATATCCATCCATCCGTTTCCATTCACGTGCCAATCCCAAATTTGCCTCACGACCTGAGCTGGATCGGCGGGAGAGTTGCTGGTGACGCTGTGATGGATAATGCCGTGGGTGATGGTGATTTGCGTCGGAGTGTTCCAACTCAATTTGTCAGGAGGAAGATTCCCCCACCACTCAGCCCGCGTAATAATCGGAGGTTCCTCTGTCGATCTTCCTTTCTGCAATCCAACCGTTTTTCGTTCCTGAAATGGCGCGCGGACATCGGCAGCGGAGACTTTCGCGAACGTCACTCGAACACCGGCAGGAACGTGCATCAGGATCTCAAACTCCCGATGCGCTTCACCAGCATCGGTGATAAAGATGTTGCTCCAATACAGGCCAGACGGAGATTCCTCCGGTGCATAGTATCCATGCAGGTGGACGAGCGGCGACCACTCAGCACCCGCGGCGCGTGAGCGGATATCGAAGGAGAATGCATCCGGTGGAACAGACTGATTGTCCGTTTGCCAGCCGATGGCAAAGCCGGTGAAGTCAACAGGTGAACTGCCGGCAAACGATAGCCTCGTTGTTACAGGCCCTGCGAGCAAGTGGGGAAACGTCCATTCAAAGACTACCGACGGATATCCTCGTTCCTCTGTCTGGATGGCGATGGCTGGCGTGAACGTCTCAAATCCCTGTCCGACGACCGGTAAGCAAAACACGATGTTGATGAACAAGCATCGTGAGATCAATCTTCTATTTCGTGTCATCGTCTCGTCTCACGTAGCTTTTTCAATACTGAAGTGGAATGGTGATGAGATTGGCTTGCTGGCCCGCTTCCTCGTCGAGAGTGAATAGCTCGAGAAGGAGTTCTTGACCCGATTCAACGCCGCTTCCTAATTGGATCGTAAAAGAAAAATATCCCCAGTCGGTTCCCGATGCTGCTGTTGTGCGGCCTGAAGCGATGGTTTGATCGCGGCCATCACGAAGGCTGTACTGCACGTTCCCTTCAAAGGCGAACGCGACTCCCGCAACCTCGAACGTTTGACCAACCGGGGAGTTTCGTTCAGGCGCGAATATTTTGATTGCTCGAGATTGGGCAACTATGGGACGTAGCTCCTGGATCCCTTCAAGCAAAGTGACGCGAAACGGCTTGTCGTTCCCTTCGAGAACAAAGCGGACCGGAAGAAGAGGCCCATCGAACGAGACGATCTCTACCGGTCGAGTAATCGCTTGCGTCACGATGGCATCGCGAGGAGGTCGAGTGAACTCAACGCGTGCCAGATAGTCGAGGCTCGTTTGCAAGAGTTCTTTGACTCGCACACCGTAGCCGCCTGTTGGTTTCCGCCCGCTCATGACGAGCAGGTACGTCTTCCCTTCGAATTCTTTGAGAGCATGGAACGCTGTAATATCGAGATGCAAGCAATTCTCCGCCCACGAACGTAGCGCCGAAGGGAGAGCATCGAGGCCGATCCGCTGAAACGGGACGCGCAGTTCCGTCAGCGGCACAACGGGACGCCACACCAGCGAAGCAAGCAGCTCGTTCACGGAAGCCGGTACCCCCATAATCTCGTACCGCATCCCCGACCGCTCGAGGGTAACATACATCTGATGAATATCCTGAACGATACCGCGCGTACCGGTCGCCTCTCCGATGCTCACCGGTTCTGTCGTGCCTTGAACGAATCGTGCTGTGCGGATCATAGGCGCGAAGAGTTTCCAATCCGTTGGTGAGCCCCGCAGTGAAAGAAGCTCCTCACGACCGAGGGGGTCAAACCGGCGTAGCGTCACCAACGTAATCAACGTTCCGTCCTGCCGTTCAACGACTTCTTCGATCTTCCAATCGGGGGAGTATCTGAATTCAATGCCGTGAAGATCGTTGATGTAGCGAGGAGAGGGAGTTTCCCGATCAACTCGCCCCGGCGAGTCAACCCGCTCCGGCGGACCATCGGCGAGCCGCCTCGGATCGGTCAAGAGAATGACCAACAGACCCACCAACAACAGCAGGCCGAGGATGATGTTGGAACTCCGTTTCGGATTCATAGCACTGAGAGTTCTTTGACCACAAGGAACACGAAGTTCTTTTAACCGTGAATCAACGCGAATCGGCGCGAATTCAGTTGGCGTTGATTCGCCCCGCCCTGCGGGGCGGTTCAAAAACATCCAAACCAACGGAAAAATCTTTTTTCGAGAAATTCTACTCAGGAATCAGTTTTTCATCCTGCTACGAGGATGCGGCAGATTCCACCACGACTTGTCAGGGCCTGTTATTGCGGACTCAAACGAGGTGCTGCTCGAACACTTTCCGAAAATGATGGCCGTAGATGGCAAAGGTAATAGCAAGCGGAAATAATCGCGGACGCGTCGAGAGCGACCAGAAAAACAGCCGCCAGTAGTAGAACCGTTCTTTTCCAATGACACCGAGGAGAATGACCGATTTCAGCAACGCTTTGATGTGTACAAAGCGGATCTGGAGCCGCTGCACCTTCGGCAATTCGTATTCGCTGAGGAATTTCTTCACCCGCGCGTAATACTGCTTGGGCGCATAAATCGTCTGGACGATTTTCTGGTAACCCTTGGCTAACAGTTCCCTGTCCATTTGAGGGATGAAGTTCATTGAACAATCCGTGTTGTCTCCAGACATGCTGCTCAGCAGGCGCCCCTCTTGCAGGAGGCGCCGGTAGAGCTTTGAGCCGCGCGGCGCGTTGAGGAGGCCAACCATCGCCGTCACGATGCCGCTCTCTTGGATAAACTCTACCACGCGCTCGAAAATTGATGCAGGGTCGTTGTCGAAGCCGACGATAAAGCCGCCCTGAATCTGCATTCCGTGTCGCTGAATCTTTTTCACGGAAGCCATCAGGTCGCGACCCTTGTTAGGAATTTTCCGACACTCGACGAGACTTTCTTCGTTCGGCGATTCGATGCCAACAAAGACGGTATCGAATCCCGCGCGTGCCATCAGGCGCATCAGCTCGTCATCGTCTGAAAGGTTGATGGAGACTTCGGTGTTCAGCGCAAAGGGATAGCGGTGCTGTTCCATCCAGTCGATGATCGTGGGGAGGATGTCCTGTTTTAGCTTGCCTCGGTTGCCGATGAAGTTATCGTCGACGAAAAAGACACCGCTCCTCCAACCGTGTTCGTAGAGCGCGTCTAACTCCGCTCGAATCTGATCCTTCGTTTTTGTTCTCGGCAGACGGCCGTAGAGGACGGTGATGTCGCAGAACTCGCAATCGTACGGGCAGCCGCGCGAGTATTGGATATTCATCGAGGAGTAGTCTTTCAGGTTGATGAGCTGCCAGAGCGGCAAAGGCGTTTTCGTGACATCAGCCCACTCATGGGAACTGTAAACGGGCTGTGCGAACCCGCTCCGAACATCCTCCACAAAGTGAGGCAGTGTAAGCTCCGCTTCGTTCAAGACAAAATGGTCAACGCCCTTGAACTCATCATGGTGCGCAGTGAACATCGGTCCGCCGGCGACAATCTTTTTGCGCATCGACTGACATCGCGCAATGATCTCCAGTGCCGATGGCTTCTGGACCGACATGCCGCCGATAAAAACATAATCCGCCCATCGAATCTCTTCGTCGTTCAACTGCCGGACGTTGAGGTCGACAAGCTGTTTGCTCCACTGCTCGGGTAGCATCGCGGCAACGGTCAGTAGTCCAAGCGGCGGATAACTTGCCTTTTTGGAGACGAACTTCAACGCATACCGAAAGCTCCAGAAGGTATGCGGATACTCAGGATTGATGAGAAGGATGTTCATCTGCGTTTATACAAGGTAAAAAAGAAATTGGACATTTGTACGATAACTTATATGACTCCCTGATTAATGTGGATTTATATCAGGCTCGTCAATTTCCATACTGTAGAGTGGTTTGATTTGTACGCTGAGTAACGGATCTTACACAGAACCATTTCTTGCTCTTTCTTCAAGATCCCCTCTGTTTATCCTCGTTCCCACGCCTGCCTGACCTGCTTGCCCTGCCTGCCGGCAGGCAGGGCAGGCAGGCGGCAGTCAGGCTCCGCGTGGGAACGAGCAAAAAAGTTGCAAAAAAGTTGTGAGGGAGTTTCACTCCCCAACACCCCACCCCCCCCACCTGTTGTCCTCGGGAGTATCCCGCTCTAAAAACGAGCGGGACAGGTAACTCCCTCGGAACAGAGTTCATCATCGTCCCGTAGGGACGAAATGTTGGTAGCGAGTCAAAAAAAGTTAAAATTGAAGCCCCGCCGTT
>JBGFRR010000043.1:0-24066 GCA_041695045.1 Bacteroidota bacterium | reverse complement strand
CCCTCACAACCTCCCCTCACTCTCCCCTCACAACTTCTCTTTTCGTCGTTCCCACGCGTCCAGCCATTGAGCGCCTGCAATTCAGTTTGTTTTCGCAACGACAACGTGGGCGAAGTGAGACTTCGCCCTACATTTTGTACGGCCTCAGGCGTGGAAGCGAGGGAAGGTTGCGTCAAAGTAAGAAACTATTGCTGAGAATACAAAAGTCCCACCCCGACAAGTCGGGGCAGGACTTTTGTCAAAACGTCTCGTGTGCGGCGTTAGAAGCCGAGCTTCACGGAGATCACCTGGTTGGCGTCGAAGAACTCTACCTGGCGATACGCGTAATCGACGGTGATATCGATGCCGGGAGCGAGGTAGCCGAGTCCTACACCGAAGGTAGCACCGAAGATGTTTGCGTCATTCTCGGCCTCCGGTACCATGGCGATACCGGCGCGACCGAACAACCGAATCGACTCCATCGTCATGCCGACCTCACCGCCGAGCTTGTACTCGTCGAGGTAGAGGTTGTTGTTCGTGAAGGAACTGGCTACGCTCCACAAGAGGTTGTCGCCGAAGCGTCCATCGTAGCCGAGGCCGATTTCAACCACCGAGGGGAGCTCAAAGCTCGCCGCTTCACTTTTGTACTTCTGAGTCGGGCGGCCGCCTGCTTCGGCCCGTGCATCGCGCAGCAATCCGGAACCATCGTACCTCATCTGGGGCCCGATGTTTTTCACTGTTACGCCCAGATGCAGGCCGCTGACGCCAACGAGACCCGAGTATTGCACGCCGAAGTCGAGTGCCACTCCGCTCGCGCTCACACGGTCAATCTGTTCGGAGATAATCTTCACCGAACCTCCGGCCGAAATTGCGTCGCTCAGTTGCCGGGAGTACGAGAGGCCTACCGTTACGTAGGCGGGAGAATAGTACCGACCGGAGGTGTTTTCCGGATCGTCTTCGGTCGTCAGCGGGATATCACCGAAGTCGAGTGCCGTGACGCTCAGGCCGACGACGCCAAACTCTCCGAACGACGCCGCCACAGCGCCGTAGTTGACTCCGATATCGGCGATGTACTGCATCGAGGAAAACATTCCTTCAGCGTCGCCCTGCAGCCGCCCCAGCCCGGCAGGATTCCAATACATCGCCTCGACACCGCGCGACATGGCGATGTTCGATCCGCCAAGGGCGAGGTCTTTCGCTCCGACGGGGATCAGCAGCCACGATGCAGCAGAGGTTCCGACTCGTTTGTTCTGGGCGTCGGCTCCGTCCGCAACGACAGCGAGCGCGACACAAACCAGAACAGCGGAAAGAAAGAGTTTCTTCATCATTGTTCAATCTCCTTATTCGCTTTTACGGTTTCTGAAATGGACATGCCGATCAGTACGCATCCAGGATTTCCTGCTCCTGAATAATGGCTACCTTCAGAACCTTTGTTACGCCCACTTCCGGCATGTCGATGTGGACGATGTAGATGCCACTGGCGACCGGGAAGTTTGCGCGGTTGTTCAGATCCCAGCGGAGGAACTGCGACGCATCGTCTTTCTCGAGCGTGCGCACTAACTGACCGGCAAGGTTGAAGATGCGGAGCGTGGCCTTGCGCGGCAGGTTGTTGAACGTCACGAACCGGAAGAAGCGGTTGGTCTCCGCTGCGTTAAATGCATAGTACGGGTTCGGGAAGACACCGACTTTTTCCGCGCTGGCCTTCTCTAACTCTAAGCCGGTTTGTGCAGCGGGCAACGAGTACGTAAACACGGTCGCAGGTGTGTTGACGCGGTTCGGATGGAACATTATCTTATCCCCTTCCTGGAAGGCGACATTACCACGACGCGCTTTCGCCGACCAATACATAACGGGGAGATCGTTGTTTAAGATATCGCGCTGCAAGTTTGCATCCGGCGTCTCGCTGTAAGGGACATTGAAGATGTACAGCCACTCACGCGGACCGGTGCCCGCCGTGTTATTGCGGGCGTTGAAGTCCGGTGGCCAGTAGAATCCGTTGACCGAACCCAAAGACGCATTGTTTTCGAGATATCCGATAGCCAACCGCTGCGGAGGATTCGCATCCATGTTGTAGACGGCAAGAGGCGCGCTCTTCCTGAAGTCTTGGTATGCGTATCCACCAGCTCTGTTTACAATCCACGGAGCAAATTCCGGTTGCGCTGGAGCCGCTGTCGCTAAACGGAGATACCGGTAGGCAAACGATGCGTTCGCATGATTAGCATCGAACACACCGTTGACATCAGTCGGCACTAAGCGGAGCTCGACTGCCTTCAAGTCGCTTGCCAGAATCGGGCTACTTGGTGTCCGACCGAGGATGAAGTAATGGTATGGTGAAGCCCAGCCGAACGCTCCGCGGAAACCCTCGAAGCCAAGACCATCGGCGCCACCCGCCCATGTGAAGCGCCGTGCACCACCGGTAATGGACCAACCCCACTGGGTTTGGTCATCGGTGTCAAACATGTCAAGGCGCTTAATGCCCGGAGGTGGACCCTCTACCTTTAAGAAGATTCCGCCTTCGACGATGTTGTAATTATCGTCTCCGCTCTGATTTGTTTGGTTGGAGAGAAGCGTCCTGTTCTTTGTGACGTTGATCAAACTCCATGTCGTATTGCCGCCGCCTGCATCGGCAAAGCGCACTTCGTACGTATCGCCGGTGCTCGCCGTCGGGTCAACGACAATCGGGCGAGTCTTACCGTCGCTGATGCCCGTCTTCGTCACCCGCAACGTATCGCCATACCTGGCGCCGTAAATCTTCCCGAACGGCACTTTGGGCCGGACGGTCAAGACGATCGCATCCGATTCCAACGCTGCCGGCAAGAAGCCCGGCACTGTGGCAATGCTGTACGCCGTCACCGCGAGGTAGTATTCCTGGCCGTTGTAAATCTTGTCGATATCCCGGACATAGTCACGCTTAAAGTTGAAGAAGCGGACAACGCCGCTGTTCGTTCCGAACTGCACCGGCAACTTCAAAATCTGGCCGGACCTTTGGTCAAACTGCTCGTCAAGCACAACGGTCGGGTCGGACGGCAAGTCATACGTAACGATCCGAACGGCTTCCGACAGCCGCGAGCCTCGGCTCGGTAACTGATACACGTTATAGCCTTCAAACGTGTATCCGCCCGGTTGGTTGACACGCTGCTCCGTATCCGCAACGCGTGTAAGGTTGGAACCCCACTCGAGCACGATCTGACCGTCCAATTCCGCCACTTTGACGTCCGGCGCCACCGGGGCACGCGGAACCTGGAACAGAGCGTCATACGTGATCTGCACGAACCGGTCGTTGAACTTCATAACGGAGATGCTCGAGAGACGGTCCGAACCCAGGCCTGCAACCACTCCCACCGTCACTTCCTGTGTGTCGCCAGGCGCCATGCTGAATGGACCGGCATTCAGAAGAAACCGTCGGTCTCCCGTCGTGAACGAAAACAACGTGCCCAAGCCATCGAGGAATCCCGTCCTCGCAACAGGATCGCCCGAAAGCGGGAACTTCGTTATAGCCATGCCCGGCGGATGAGGATAGGGCGTGTCCGCCGTGGTCATATCGCCCACAGGAGCGAAGCCGCGCAGCATCTTCCACCACCTGCCGCTACTTACAGAGTAGTTAGCTAATGCAGACCTTCCGTACGGAGGATCGCTGAAGGGACTACCGGCGGAGAAGTATGCAAAGGAAGACATCCCAAGATTTCTGAATCCGGGACGGTACTTGAAGTCGAAAACAGCAGTGCCGGTTGGGTCCGGAACGATCGGGCCGGCCAGGAAGTCGTACCCCACTGCCGGCGGCGGGAGGTTGTATCGGCGGTACGTAGCATCGATGGCGTTTGCATTGTACACGAACGCCATACTCAGGGTTGTATCGCATCCCACCAGGTCGTCCGTAAACGATCCGAGGTCGGGGTCCGACCACTGACAGACAAACATGCTGTCGATATAGAACGCCCCTTTGACGCCACCACCGATATCGACTCCGCCTTTGTTGATGATCTTGTACCTCGTGAAGTAGAGATTCCCCATGGCGTCGGTTCGCTTGTATCCCCAGATCGTCTTCTGGATTTCAAGACCGATTGGCTCCGACCGTAAGAAGCCGATGGACAGAGCCCGGTCGAGGTCATTATAGACATGCCAGAGTACCTGGTCTGCCGGAGAATTCGGATCCACACCGGCGACACCGGGCTCGTCCTTTCCCTGCGCGATGAGACTATCCACGGTGAAGGTTTTGCTGAAGGGAGGCGGTGGGTCGTAGACGCCGTTTCCGTTGCGATCAATAAAGGGTGCGCCTCTTCTGACCGGCCACTCGGTCCAGTCTTTCTCGTACTGTGTCCGCACCAGCGCCATCTGTGCGTCTGTGACGTCCCCCGGAGGAATCTCAAAAAACTCCGCTGCATCGCGACGCAACTCTTCCTCCGACATGGAGGCATAATCGCGCCGGATGCGGTAGACACCCACAGTCGGGAGACGCGGATCGGCAGCGACGGCCGTCGCACCAAATCCTTCGACCCATCCTTCCCTGGTCCCCACGCCGTAGTGACTGCCGCCGACGCGGACGGGATGGATTGCCGGGCGCATCGTTCTGGCCGCATCGAGAAACACCTTACCACCGTACACCAAGCCATCGAGGTAGATCGCATTGCCCGTGCCGCGAGGGTAGCGGAGGCCGTCGCCTCCCATGGGCGTGTGGTTGGAGTAGCCGTCGGCACGCGTCCAGGTTGTAAGGTTATTGATGTTCAACAGCGAGTATTGTGGTGTGCTGGCGCCTTTCAGAAGCTGTTCCGGAGCGCGGGGCTTTGTCTTGTCCGGTCCTTCTGCACGTGCCAACGACCACAGAAAGGCGCACATCGCCACAACCACAAGTGGGACTGCGCGCATGATTCGCATAGTCATGATGATCCGCTCCTTGCAATACAGTTGTTGGGTAACTGCCAATGAACCTGTCTGTTCATTCGAAAGATAGATCAAACCGGAGGTTTGATAAAATCCTGCTCAGCGTAAAATATCAACCACAGATTACACTGATTTTCACAGATTTAATTTTTTAGAATTCATCTGTGAAATCTGTGGTTACATTGTTGTTGGAATACGTCGTACAATTCGCCAATTGACGATTCATCACAATTCGACACGCAGACCGACCTGAATTTGCCGGGGCGCGCCGTAGATATCGTTACCGCCCTGCTGACCGAGGCCTCCACCGCCTACCAATGTGTACGCCCACCTGTTCCGCAGATTGACGAGGCGGTAGAATTCCTCGTACTTCGGGATTTCCTTGAACGGTACGGCGAATGGGCTTTTCAGCCATCCGTCATCGTGCGGCGTTCCCGTGGTGGGATAGACATTCAGGATGTGCTTGCTGTTCAGCAGGTTGAGAACATTGACGTAGAGTTCGATGTTCGTCGGACCGACATCGAAGAGCTTGCTCCAGCTCAGGTCAAAGTTGAACACCCAGGGGGTTGTGGAGGCGTTCAGCGGTTCCACGGGATTACGGCTGCGGGAGTCGATGAGCGCTCGCACGCCAATATTCCATGGCGATGCCTGGCCGAGGTTCTGCGGCTCCAGGATCTTGGTGTAGTTGTGTCCGCTGTTGAACGTGACGAGCAGGTTGAGGCCCATGCCCTCCAGAATCGGCCCGCCATCGCCCTTCGGGAAACGATAGTCCAGTACGATGGAACCGCGGTGCGTCTGGTTATAGTCCAACGGCGAGATAAAGTTGGGGAAGCGGGCGGACATATCGTCGGTGACGGCCTGCTGCGACGACCGCGACACCGAACCGGTGCCGCGAGCATCGGAGAGCGTGTAGTTCACCTTGGCCGCAAGACGATTCGTTCGCCTGAGTTCAAGCGTAAGCTCCACTCCCTTCACCGTCCCGAAGTCTTCGTTGGCGAAGCCGACGAAGATCGGATTGCCCACCGAGTTGAAAATGCGTCGAATGGCAAGTTGATCCCGAAGGTCTTTGTAGAAACCGGTCAGCGTCATCGCGAAGTTGTCCGTCACGGCCTGACGGAACCCGGCTTCGTACTGTGTGTTCCGCTCCGGTTTTGCCGTAAACGGTGCTGCCGCACCGCCGAGATTGAACGGACGGCGGTCGGACGGACTCACAATGCCGCTGAGCGTAATGTTGCTGATGTAAAGCGCACTCAACGCCGGGAGCTGGGCAAATCTCCCGTAGAGAGCATAGAACACCGTGCGATCGGTAACCGGGAAGGAGAAACTGACGCGCGGGAGCAGATACGAGATCGGCTTCGTCTCTGTCAATTCATCTTCCCTCAACACGTTCAACGTTCTATCGAACGGCACTTCCTGCCAGTCGGGTTGACCCGAAGCAGGGTTAATGGACTGAGGGACATCGATGATCTTCGAGTCGAAGTACTCGTAACGAGCTCCAACGTTGAGCACGAGGTCGCGATACTCGAACTTGTTCTGGATATACGCCGCAGCAAACAGCGGCATGCGGGGCTTATCGTAGCCGGAATTGACTTCATTGCCGTCGATGTCGTAGCCAATCATGCCGATCGACCCGGCTCGCGCGAGCAACACCCGCCGTTCATAGTCGTTCTTAAATGTTACATCAACCACCCCATCCTTATTCGGGTCCAGGTAGGAAAGATATCCTGCGATATTGCCGACCGAGTATGTGCGGATCGTCCACAGGTCGATGGCGCCTCCCGCTTTCAACTCCCACTGCGGATTGACCTGGGAGGTGAAATCGAGTGTTACTCCCACCTGCGATTGGTTGTTCTTTGAGTAACTGTTGTTTGGGTCGTACGGGTGGAAGAAGAGGAAGTTATAGATGGTGGAATAGGGATGCGGGCCGTCGTAGCGCGTGCGCCAGCCGTCATATCCCTTGGCGAAATTCGCTGCGCTGTCGACGTACATCTTCCAATCGTCGCCGAAATCCTGATCGAAGGTTCTCGCAAACCGGTTCTGGAAGGAGAGGCCGACCTCGTAGAAGGTTGTCGGGTCCAGAACGTGGGTCAGTCGCGCGTTCGTAAACGCTGTTGACACTTCCGTCATGGTATACTTGTTCGGATGCGCGAAGATATTGCGGAGTCCGTGCGGCCACGAACCGCCGTTCGGGTTCTTGCGGAACTCGTAACTGCCGGTGAGTTTGAGCTTGAGCGGCACGTTCGCAAGCTGATTGAAGTCGAACAGCATCGTACCGATGCCGGAGTTTGCCATGCGCCAGTTGTGGTAGAGAAAATTGCGTTTGATCTCTGCCGGCCCGGGCAGCGGTTCGCCTTCAGGCCTCGCACCGAGATGATCCGTCACCAGCCCCTCAAAGATAAACGGCTCGAGGAACATGACCTGCCGGTTGCGGATGTAGTTGTGCTGGCCCGACATGAAAAGCCGGATACCGCTGCTCACCGTTCCGCCGAGCGTGACCACGGCATTGCGGTAACCAAAGGCTGACGTTCCGAGAAACTGGTCGCCCGGCTTTGCAAAGTCGTCGGTCCGATAATCGACGCTTCCTTTCCATTCGGCCGGTCCGGTTCGTACAGTGGTGCGCACGATTCCTGAAGCCGCACCGCCGAACTCCGCCGTGTAACCGCCTGCCTGTAACTGGAACTCTTCAATCGCTTCCTGGATGACGCCAACGTTCTCGCTGTTGAACAATGGGTTGGTGACATTGGCACCGTCGATGAAATACGCAACTTCTCCCGCCCGACCACCGCGAACGTACAGACGATCATTCTGCTCTACCACTCCTGCCTCCAGCCGCAGGATGTTCTGAAGGTCGCGTATCGGGAGGTTCCTAATGTTCTCCTGTGTCTGCATCCGGATCGTGTTCGTGGTGTTGCGCTGAATGAGCGGCCTCTCGGCGACAACAACAATCTCTTGTGCCTGGATCGCAGTGCTGACAAGCTGGATATCGTGTGTGGTGGTGAGGTTTGCGCTGACGCGCACGTTGGAGATGGAGATGGGTGCATACCCGATGTAGGATGCTCGCACGGTATAGACCCCCGGGGGAACACTGAGGATCACATATTCACCGTAGACATCCGTCGAAGCGCCGAGCACCGTTCCCTCGAGAACGACGTTGGCGCCGATGAGCGGTTCGCCCGATTCCCTGTCCGTCACGAAGCCGCGCACCTTACCGTCTTGTGCGAACAGCATCAGCGGCAGAACAAGCAACAGAGCGACTGCCATCAAGAGCGTACGGTACATAATCTACCTCCTTGGAAAGTAGAGTGTGGGTATAGATGTAGAGCTACGAATTGCGAAACTGAGATGATGAGATGGGCATGGCTGAATGGAAACCCATCACATCAACAATGCAGCACGTTTTTTCAAAACGTGGATTGTGCGCGAACAGATGTTCGAGCAGCGAACCACCTCCTTCCGATGGTTCACACTGAAGCAGCGTGGAATTGTTGTCCCGCCGATGGGCGGGACTGCGGGATAACACGAAAGGTGTATCAAACACTCTTCTGTCCCGATGCTGGAATCCAGCATTCGGCGTTGCCTCACCTCCTTTGACCTGACTCGCTATTCCCTTCTTTAGATAACTGAATATAAGCCATGTCCATTCTTTTGTCAAGCTGTTTTTTTGCGGCTTACCATAACCACAATATTCTATCTACATTAACAATACATTAAAAACGTTCACGAAAATGAGCAGTTGTTGAGTGTTTCGCTTCTTTTCGACTAAAGCCGAACCGATTTCACTTCAAACACCCCGTCAATCTGTTCCATACGCTGGAGAAGATTTTCAGGAATCGGAGAATCCACATTGATGACCGTGAGCGCTCGCTGGCCGGGTTTGTCCCTCCCCAAAGCAAGTCCTGCAATGTTAATCTTTGCATCAGCAAGGATCGACCCAACGGTGGCAAGCATGCCCGGCCGGTCGATGTTCTTATAAAAGAGGAGATAGCCTTCGGGCGAGACCTCGAAACGATACCCATCCATCTCAACGAGGCGAGGAGAGGAGTTGCCAAACACCGTTCCCGCAAATCGTCGCCGCTCCCGATTGGTCTCGTATTCGACTGCAACGAGATGCGTATAGACCTCGTGGTCGGATTCCTTTTCTTCGACAATGGCAATACCCAACTCTCGCGCCAACACCGGCGCGTTGACGAGATTGACGGGGTCGGTCATCAAATGGGAAAGGATACCCTTCAGCACCGCGGCGGAAATCAGATCACTCGACTGCACCAACACCTGCCCACTGCAGACGACCGAGAGCTTCTTGAGCTGGCCAGACATCAACTGCGCTTGCAGGGCGCCCAAGCGCTCGGCAAGCCCGATGAACGGCTTCAGCTCGCGCTTCATGGCAAGCCGAATGACCTCTGCATTCACGGCACCGGCGACTCCCCGCTCCTTCAACAGGTCGGCAAGCTGCTGAGCGATTTGAACCGCAACTTTCTCCTGCGCCTCGCCGGTGGATGCGCCGAGATGCGGCGTGGCAATGACGCGGGGATGTTTGAGCAGCGGATTGTCCCGCGGCGGTTCTTCGACGAATACATCCAGCGCAACGCCGGCAACTTTTCCAGACTCCAACCCGCGCAGGAGTGCCGCTTCGTCCAAAATTCCACCGCGAGCGCAGTTGAGAAACCGGACCCCCTCCCTGCATTTTGCAATCTCATCGTCGGAGATCAGGTGGCGCGTTTCGTCCGTGAGCGGCGTATGGACGGTGATGAAATCAGACCGGCCGTACACCTCCTCAAGCGACACAAGCTCGATATTGAGCTTGGACGCCACCTCCGCCGACAGCACGGGGTCATAGCCGATGGTCGTCATGCCGAATGCCTGACACCGCGCGGCCACCTCACGTCCAATCTTCCCCAGTCCGATGATGCCGATGGTCTTCCCCAACAGCTCTGTACCGATGAACAACTTCCGGTCCCATTTTCCTTCCTTCAGCGAGGCAAATGCCTGCGGGATATTCCGTGCCAGCGCAAGCAGCATCGACATGGTATGCTCGGCGGTGGAAACGGTGTTGCCGCCGGGTGTGTTCATAACGACAATGCCGAGCCGCGTCGCCGTCTCAACATCGATCGTATCCACCCCTGCGCCCGCTCTGCCGACAACTTTGAGCCGCTTCCCCGCTTTGAGCACATCAGCCGTCACAAGCGTGCTGCTGCGTACGACGAGGCCGTCATACTCGCCGACAACAGCTTTCAACTCATCGGCAGGGAGTGTGGGCTTCACATCCACCGAAAACCCTTCGGCCTGCAGAATGTCCGCGCAGCGTGCTTCGATGCCGTCGGTAACGAGAATCTTCATGGCCGTGCGCTCCCCCGATGCGTTGTTCGCATCGGGGCGCTGTAGACGCGTTGAACAGCCTGTACCCCAGCGCCCGGTTCAAACGCATAGCCGCACTCGCGCAGTGTCAATTCAAGCGCCGAGATCATGGCAACGGTGTCGAGCTCGTCATAATAGCCGAGGTGTGAGATGCGGAATATCTTGCCAGTGAGATGCCCTTGCCCGCCTGCGATGGTGATGCCGTACGTGTTTTTGAGAATGGCATTGAATGTCTTCGCATCGACGCCGTGCGGGATGAACACAGCCGTCAACGCGTTGGAAGGGGAATGGGCTAACAGTTGCAATCCGAGTGCGCGCACGGCCTGGCGGATAGCTTCGGCTAACCGCGTGTGCCGAGCCCACGCTTGCTCGATTCCTTCCGCGCGAATCATCTCTAACGCGGCATCGACCCCGACGAAGAGACTCACCGCCGGCGTCCAGGGAGTGTCGTTGCCCTCGAACGCTGTTCGCGCGGCAAGAAGACTGAAGTAGTACTTCGGAAGCGTCGACCGTTCCACCATCTTCCATGCACGGTCGCTCAGCGCAATGAAAGCGAGGCCGGGGGGAATCATCAATCCCTTCTGCGATCCTGTGACAACGGCATCAAGCCCCCACTCCTCCATGCGCATCTCCATCGCACCGACGGCGGTGATGCCATCCACCACAATCGCAGCCTCAGAACGCTTTCGCACCTCGGCAGCAATGGAGCGGATGTCCGTTGCCGCGCCGGTTGAGGTTTCGCTGTGCGTCAGGTACACCGCCGTTGCCTTCGGATGCGCGGCAAGAGCTTCGACGGCCTGCTCCGGCGAAACCGACTGTCCCCACTCAACCGCAATTTCTACGGCGTTCATGCCGTAGGCGCGGAGTAGCTCGCCCCAGCGCTCGCCGAACTTTCCGCCGTTGACGAAGACGGCCGTCTCGCCGACCGAATGGAGATTGCACACGGCGGCCTCCATCGCTCCCGTTCCCGACGACGTGAGCGTCAAGACACTGCCGGAGGTTTGGAAGAGGTATTGTAAGTTGCGGGCGACGCGCGTGAAAAGGTCCTGGAATTCCTTGTGGCGATGATGGATCATGGGTTCCGCCATCTTGAGCATGATGGCCTCCGGGACCGGCGTGGGACCGGGGGTGAAGAGGCGTTGTTTCAAATGGCGACTCCTAGAACTCGGTCGATGGTTATGACTGAAGTGTCTGGTATGCTTGACGCCCGGGCAGAGTGCCCCGATGCTTTGCATCGGGGCATACGATGTGCGGGCTAAGATAACATTCGGTCAGGCAGGATGCAACCGTCGGCATGATGCGTTAGAGCAGAACAACAGCAAAAAGGGCGACCATCATCGGTCGCCCTTTCCGGTTCAGACGCGCTCACGTGTGTCAGACGGCTTTTTTCTTCCGCGCCGGCGATTCTTTGAGATGCTGCTCGATCATCTTCAGTAACTCCTCCCGCCCTTCACCGCTGACAACGGAGACGGGAATGATTCCCCAGCAACATCCCTCCGTCAACTGGCTGTGGAATCGCTCTTCATACGCTTCGACCTGCTTCTTGAGCTTGCTGACCGGAATCTTGTCCGACTTCGTCAGCACGAGGACGTACGGAAGCTCGTAGTACTCTAACCAGTCCATCATCATCAAGTCGAGCGGCGTCGGCTCCTGACGTGAATCGATCAACTGTACGGCAAGGCCGATCGGCTCAGCGCGCTTGAGGAAATCCTCAATGAGGTGCTTCCAGCCGGCGCGCATCTGCTCCGGCACCCTCGCATAACCGTAGCCGGGAAGGTCGACAAAGTAGAAGGAATTGTTGATGATGTAGTAGTTGATTTCCCGCGTTTTGCCGGGCGTGGAGCTGGACCGGGCAAGGTTCTTGCGGTTGCACATTTTGTTCAGGAGCGACGACTTGCCGACGTTCGACCGACCGATGAAGAGAATTTCCCGCAACTCGTTTTTCGGGAGTTGGCGCAGGTCGGCCACTCCTTGCAAGAATTCCGCTGAATGAATTTTGAGCATGGCGTTCTTCCCTCCGATCACGGGAGAGGATATCCGCCTTAGGCGGATCTCCCCTCTGGTTACTGTGCTTTGGTAGGCTGTTGCGGGCCTGAACCGGACTGCTCTTCAGCCGATTTGGCAGGGGCTTCCGCGGCCTTCGCTTTCCGACTCTCTTTCTTGCCCGCCTCCTTCGTTCTTGTGCGGGCAGGCTTTTTTGCCGCCTTGGGTTCTTCTTTCTTTTCGGCGATCGCGGTATTGTAGTCCACAAGCTCAATCATCGCTAACTCGGCGCCGTCTCCTTTGCGCCGGCCAAACTTCACCACACGCGTGTAGCCCCCCGGCCGAGCGCTTGCTTTCTGGGCAATGTCCTCGAAGAGCGTCTGGACAGCAGCGCGATCACGAAGGAAAGAAAACACCTCCCGCCGCGCGTGCACGTCCTTCGGCTTGCCTTCCGACTCGCGCAGCACCGCGCGCTTCGCACGGGTAATGAGCTTCTCGATCACCGTGCGTGTCTCCTTCGCTTTCGCCACCGTGGTGCGGATGCGCTTGTGCCGGATCAACGATACGCTCAATGCCGAGAGCGTCGCTTTGCGATGACTTCGTGTTCGTCCTAGCTTTCTGCCTGCTTTGCGGTGTCGCATACCGTTCCTTGTTCGCTAATCGTTTCCGTCTTTCAGATACTTGTCCACATCCATCCCGAAACTCAGGCCTAGATCATCGACGATCGTCGAGAGTTCGGCGAGCGACTTCCGGCCGAAGTTGCGGAACTTCAGCAGCTCCGCCTCACTGCGGCGCACGAGGTCGCCAAGCGTCTTGATGTTCGCCGACCGCAGACAGTTGTGGGAACGAACAGAAAGCTCCAACTCATCCACGGACATTTTGAGGCTCTTCCGGATGCGGGCCACTTCGCCTTCCTGCTCGGGCTCCAATTTCTCCGTCTCCGGCTCCTGGCCGAAGTTGATGAAGAGCTGAACGTGATCGCGCAGAGTCTTTCCTGCATGCGTGAGCGCTTCATCAGGGAGGATCGAGCCATCCGTTTCGATCTCGAGGATGAGCTTCTCAAAATCTGTCTGGCCGCCGACACGCGTCGTCTCGACAAAATAGCGGACGTTCTTGATCGGCGTGAAGATCGCATCGATGGCAATCATGCCGATGGGCTGGTCGGGGCTTTTGTTTTCATCCGCCGGCAGGTAGCCGCGCCCGCGACCGATGCGCAGCTCGATCTCGAAGCTCGCATCCTTGTTCAGCGTGGCGATGTGGCACTCGGGATTCAAAATCTCCACCTCACTGCTCGCCTTCTGGATATCCGCCGCTGTGAGTGCACCCGGGCCTTTCACCGGCACAACGATCTTGGTCGCCTTCTTGTTGACCGGCTTCATCCGAACCTGCTTGAGGTTGAGGATCATGTCGGAGATATCTTCGACCACGCCTTTGACCGTCGAGAACTCGTGCTGGATTCCTTCGATACGAATGGCGGTGATGGCCGAGCCGGGCAGCGACGACAACAGAACCCGACGCAACGAATTACCGAGTGTGACGCCAAAGCCCTTCTCCAGTGGCTGGACCAAAAACCTGCCGAACGTTCGTGTGCGAGTTGATTCTTCGACTTCGATCCGCTCCGGCATTTGCAACACAGGGTTGGTCATAATCTTCTTCTCCCCTCGAATCCATCGAGGTTTGCTCAAGGCTCTCCCGCGAGAGGGACGAGCCCGAATCGGTGGTCAATAGTGTACCTTACTTCGAATACAGCTCAACGATGAGCTGTTCGTTGGCATTCAGCGGCACGTCGGCGCGCTCCGGAACCTGCAGGAACGTGCCCGTCATGGCGGCCTTGTCGAGACTCAGCCACGGAAGCATGGCCGTATCCTTCATGCGCTTCATCGAGCCGTGGATGATGTCCAACTTCCTGCTCGCTTCGCGCACCTGCACCACATCGCCCGGGTTGAGGAGGGAGGAAGGAATATCCACGACCGTGTTGTTGACCGTGAAGTGACGATGCAGCACCAGTTGGCGCGCGGCCTTGCGCGACGGAGCGAGACCGAGCCGATAGACGACGTTATCCAGGCGACGCTCGAGCAGCTTCACGAGTGTGTCGCCTGTGCGGCCGGTTTGTTGTAACGCGCGCTGGTAGTAGTTCCGGAACTGACGCTCCTGAAGTCCGTACATCCGTCGAACCTTCTGCTTTTCTCGAAGCTGGAGGCCGTACTCGGAAATCTTCGAGCGGCGTCCCTGGCCGTGTTGACCGGGAGGATAGGTTCGCCGGTCGACCGGGCATTTCTCGGTGTAGCACTTCGTTCCCTTGAGGAACAACTTCTGCCGTTCACGACGGCAGAGCTTACAGCTGGCATCGATATATCTCGCCATTCCTTCTCCTGAATGAATGAAACCCGCTTACACGCGGCGCCGCTTTGGAGGCCGGCAACCGTTGTGAGGAATCGGGGTGATATCCCGAATCATCGAAACCTCTAATCCTGCTTGCTGGAGCGAGCGAACCGCCGCTTCGCGTCCGGCACCGGGTCCTTTAATATAGACTTCCACTTTCCGGAGGCCAAGGTCGTATGCCTCGCGCGCAGCCGCTTCAGCAGAAACCTGCGCGGCGAAGGGGGTGTTTTTGCGCGAACCGCGGAACTGATTCCGCCCCGCCGACGACCATGCAATCACGTTGCCGTACATGTCGGTCAACGTGACGTGGACGTTGTTGAACGTCGCCTTGATGTGTGCGATGCCGTTCGCATCGACATGAATTTTCTTTTTCTTCTTCGTTACCGGAGCTGTTGCTGGTTTTGCCACTGCGGCTTCTCCTGTGAATGATCGCTGTTGAGACCGGGCCCGACCGCTGCGGCGGCGTTACTTCTTCTCGGCCGCCTTTTTCTTGCCTGCGACGGTCTTTCTCTTTCCCTTGCGCGTGCGTGCGTTGGTGCGCGTCCGCTGTCCACGGACCGGTAAACCCTTGCGGTGCCGGAGCCCGCGGTAGGAGCCGATATCCTGCAAGCGCTTGATGTTCATCTGCACTTCGCTGCGGAGCGTGCCCTCTACCCTGTAGTCGGTCTGAATGACGGAGCGAATGCTTGCCACTTCCTCGTCCGACAGCTCACCGACGCGCTTGTTCATATCGACGTTGGCTTTTTCCAGAATGGCACGCGCAGCCGTCCGGCCGATGCCGTAGATATACGTCAGGCCGACCTCTGCACGCTTCTGTTTCGGTAAGTCAACTCCTGCTATACGAGCCACGCGTGATCCTTTCAATGAAAAATGAAAAATTCAAAATGAAAAAAGAAAAGAGGTCCTTCGCCTTTTTGAATTTTTCATTTTGAATTTTCAATTGACCCTAACCCTGTCGCTGCTTGTGTTTGGGGTTCTTGCAGATCACGCGCACGACGCCCTTGCGGCGGATGATCTTGCAGTGCTCACATTGCTTCTTGATCGACGAACGCACCTTCATGACGATTTCCTTCGTGTGCTACTTGTATCGATAGGTGATTCTTCCCTTGGTCAAATCGTACGGCGACATTTCTACCGTGACTCGGTCGCCCACGAGAATCTTGATAAAATTCATTCTCATCTTGCCCGAGATGTGGGCAAGAATCTCATGGCCGTTATCCAGCTTGACACGGAACGTTGCGTTCGGCAGCGTTTCGGTAATGACACCATCGAGCTTAATCGGGCCTTGTTTCGCCATGCACTCCGTTAGACCGTTGTGAGGATTTCTGCTCTGCCGTTGACAATCGCTACCGTATGCTCAAAGTGTGCCGAGGGTTTGCCGTCGGCTGTGACCACCGTCCATCCGTCTGCAAGAACGTTCACGTGCCATGTTCCTGCGTTCACCATCGGCTCGATCGCGAGCGTCATTCCTTCTTGCAGTTTCACGCCGGTGCCGCGTTTGCCGAAGTTCGGCACGGGCGGCTCTTCATGAAGCTCCTTGCCGATGCCGTGACCGACTAACTCCCGCACGACCGAGAAACCATGCGATTCGACGTACTGCTGGATGGCCGCCGAAATATCGTGCACACGATTGCCGGCAACAGCCTCTTCGATGCCGATCTTCAACGCCTCTTCCGTTACACGCAGCAGCTTTTCTTTCTCCGCCGAAACCACGCCGACGCGAAAGGAGCGAGCCGCATCGCCGAAGTAGCCGTCCTTCTTCACCCCCACATCGACCGAAACAATCTCGCCTTCTCTCAGCTTCCGTGTTGCCGGTATGCCGTGCACCACTTCGTTATCGATGGAGATGCACAGGCTTGCGGGAAACTTGTTCCGGTGCGCGCCGCCGAACCCCTTAAAGGCCGGCACACCACCGCACGAACGAATATAATCTTCTGCCAACCGGTCCAGCTCAATCGTTGAAACACCGGGCTGAATGTGCGCCCCGACCAGCGCAAGAACTTCCGCGACGACTCTCGAGCTTTCTCCGATGCGCTCGATCTCGTCTTTCGTCTTGATGCGAACCATCGGCTACCCCCGCCGGCCGCGGAGTTTTCCGCTCTTCATAAAACCGTCGTAGTGACGCATGAGCAGATGCGACTCTATCTGTTGCAGCGTGTCGAGCGCAACGCCGACGATAATCAACAAACTCGTGCCGCCAAAGAACGACGCGAAGCTGGGGGTAATACCCATTTTGATCATGACCGTCGGTAAGATGGCTACGAGCGCTAAGAAGATTGAACCGGGCAAGGTAATCTTCGTCAGAATGTTATCGACAAACTCGGCCGTATGGGCTCCGGGGCGAATACCGGGGATGAAGCCCCCCTGGCGCTTCATGTTGTCGGCCACATCCTTCGGGTTGAAGGCTATGGCCGTGTAAAAGTAGGTGAAGAAGATGATCATCAACCCGAAGATGAACGAATACGTCCACGAGTCGTAGCTGAACCAGTCGCTGGCGAGCGTGGAGACGAAATCACTATCCGGAAAGAACGAAAAGACGATCTGCGGCACGAACATGATCGCCTGTGCGAAGATGATCGGCATGACGCCCGCCGTGTTGACGCGCAGGGGGATGTACTGTGTCACGCCGCCATACACTTTGCGACCGACGACACGCTTGGCGTACTGCACCGGGATTCGGCGTGTGCCCTGTGTGATGAGAACCACCGCCGCAACCACAAAGCCCAACAGGATGAAGATGACAATTTCAATGATCAAACTGCGTGCGCCGGATTGCACAAGCTGAAACTCATCCAACACCGCCGACGGAAACAGCGCGATGATACCGATAAAGATGATCAACGAAATGCCGTTCCCCAACCCGCGTTCCGTAATCTGCTCCCCTAACCACATCATAAAGACCGTGCCCGCGGTGAGGATCACGATGGTGCTGACGGCAAACCCCAGTCCCTGCACCTCCAGCGGAACGATCGGCATACCGTTGGCAGCGTTCGTGTTGACGAGCTTCACGACCACGCCGCTTGCCTGCAGTAAGGAGATGAACACCGTGCCGTAGCGCGTGTACTGCGTAATCTTTTTCCGTCCGTCTTCCCCCTCTTTTTGCAGCTTCTGGAAGTACGGAACGACTGCCCCCAACAGCTGGATCACGATCGAGGCGCTGATGTAGGGCATGATCCCCAGCGCGAAGACAGCCGCGTTGCTGAACGCACCGCCGACAAAGAGATCGTACAACCCGAAGAGCGTCCCTTCGGATGCCCGACGGATCGTATCCGCCAACAGGCTTGCATCGACGCCGGGAAGCGTAATGTGAGAACCGATTCGAACGACAACCAACAACGCCGCGGTAAACAGCAACCGCTCTCGAAGCTCCTGAATCTTGAAGATGTTGGTAAACGTCTCAGTTAATCTGCCCATTCAATCCTTTCGCATCAGCGAATCACGGTTACTGTTCCGCCGGCCGCTTCGATCTTTGCGATAGCCGACTTACTAAAGGCATGCGCGCTGACGTTCAGCTTACTCGCGAGCGCGCCTTCGCCGAGGATTTTGACCGGCTCGTTCTTCTTCGAAATTGCTCCCGCGTTGTGAAGCGTCTCGGGCGACACCACCGCGCCGTCCAGCTTCTTCTCCGCAACAAGGCGTTCCAGCGCGTTGACGTTGACAACCTGATACTCGACGCGGTTGCGACTCTTGAAACCGAACTTCGGTATGCGGCGGATCAACGGCATCTGTCCGCCTTCGAACCAGTAACGGAACGTGAAGCCCGACCGCGACTTTGCACCCTTATGGCCGCGTGTGGCCGTACCACCATGGCCGGACCCCTGACCGCGACCGATGCGCTTGACCTTCCTGCGCGATCCCTTTGCGGGTTTTAAGTTACTCAGAATTGCTCTTGCCATTGCTTGCTCGTTTCAGAATGCGACTTAGTTCTTCACCTCTTCGACCGTCACTATATGGCGTACGCGGTTGATCATCCCACGAATCTGCGGCGTGTCGTTGTGGATCACGCTGTAACGCGGCCGACCGAGTCCGAGCGCTTTGATCGTCCGCTTCATGCGATAGTGCTCGTCGATGACACTACGAACCTGGGTGATTTTGATTTTCTTGGTCTCAGCCATAGGCTTCACGGGTTAGTTGTTTTGAAACAGTTCCGAGAGCGAGATACCGCGACGGGCTGCCACCATGTTCGAATCGGAAAGACTGAGCAGCGCCTTCATCGTCGCCTTCACAACGTTGTGCGGATTGGGCGAGCCCATCTGCTTGGTCAACACATCCTTCACCCCTGCGGATTCGAGCACGGCACGCACGCCGCCGCCGGCGATAAGCCCTGTACCGGGCGATGCAGGCTTCAGCAACACTTTGCCGGCACCAAATTTCCCGATCACTGCATGCGGGATCGTTCCTTGAGAGATGGGAACTTTCACGACGTTCTTCCGCGCATCGTCCGCACCTTTGGAGATGGCGTCTGCAACTTCGTTCGCTTTGCCCAAACCGATACCGACATGCCCTTTGCCGTCGCCGACCACCACGATGGCGTTAAAGCTGAAGCGCCGTCCCCCCTTTACTACTTTGGCAACACGGTTGATGTGGACGAGCCGCTCTTTGAGTTCCAGTTCGCCTGCTTTGACTTTTGCCATACGTTCTTGAGCTCTCCCGACGCGTTAGAATTTCAGTCCGGCTTCACGAGCACCGTCCGCCACCGCTTTCACCCGGCCGTGGTAGAGATAGCCGTTCCGGTCGAACACGACATGCGTGATGTTCTTTTCGATTGCCCGCTGTGCCGCAAGCTTCCCGACGAGTTTGCCTACGTCCGTCGGTTTCTCGGCGCTCTCCACCTGATCCCGCAATTCCTTCGAAAGTGTCGAGGCCGTCACGATCGTCTTCCCGCTTGTATCATCAACGACCTGCGCGTAGATGTGCTTCAGACTTCGGTAGACTGTCAACCGTGGGACGGTTGGCGTTCCCTTCACGCGCTTGCGGATCCGGGCTTTCTTCTTCAGCCGTCGTTCGAGTGTGTTTTTCCGAATCATACGCTTCTCCTCATGAGCGTGAGGACGACACGCCCTTACTTTGCCGCACCAGCCGCAGCCTTGCCGGCTTTGCGGCGGATGAATTCGTTCTCGTATTTCACGCCTTTGCCCTTGTACGGCTCGGGGGGGCGGAAGGAGCGAATTTTTGCCGCGACAAGACCGACCAGTTGCTTGTCGATCCCGCTGACGACGATCTGTGTTTGCGTCGGCGTTTCGACCTTGATGCCCTCCGGCGGCCCGAAGACAATCGGGTGCGAGTAGCCGAGCTGGAGTTGAAGCTTCTTGCCCTTCATCTCCGCACGATAGCCAACGCCGACGATCTCCAACCTCTTCGAGAAACCCTCCGTCACCCCGCTGATCATGTTCGCAACCAGCGCGCGCCAAAGACCGTGTAACGAGCGATCGGGCTTACTCTCGGACTTCCGGGCGACCAGAACTTCGCCATCCTTGATTTCGATGCTGATATTCGGATGGACGCTCGCTTGCAACTCACCCTTCGGTCCTTTCACAATGACAGTTCCGTTCCGGCGGGTAACGGTGACACCCTTGGTTACCGGAATCGGTTTTCGTCCAATACGAGACACGCTATATCCTCCTGTTCAAACTCGAGTTACCAGATATACGCAAGCACTTCGCCGCCCACATTCTGCTTGCGGGCCTGGGCATCCGTCATCACGCCTTTCGACGTCGAGACGATGGCGATGCCTAATCCGCCCAACACGCGCGGAAGCTCGGTGGCCGGACGGTACTGGCGGATGCCGGGACGACTGACGCGACGCAGTCCGGCAATCACCGGCTTGCCGTTGTGATACTTCAGGTGAATGCGAAGGACCCCCTGTTTCTCGTCTTCCAGCACCGTGAAGTTGGAAATATACTTCTGGTCGAGAAGGATTTGCGCCATGGCCTTCTTGAGGTTCGACGCGGGAATCTCCACGCGCTTATGCTTCGCCTTCGACGCGTTGCGAATGCGTGTGAGAAAATCTGAAATGGGGTCAGTCATCGACATCCGTCGTGTACTCCTGAAACGTGCTTACTCTCTACATTCCCGCCTCCTACATCACAGCGGGGTATTGTTCTGATGGTGCTCCCGGTCCGTCTCCGCCGTCAGCGGACCGCGCCGCTCTGCTACCAGCTTGCTTTGCGGACGCCGGGGATTTTTCCTTCCAGGGCCATCGTGCGGAAGCAGATGCGGCACACGCCGAACTTGCGGTAGTATGCCCGCGGGCGGCCACAGATGCTGCAGCGGTTATGCCGGCGCACCTTAAACTTCGGCGGCCTCTTTGCTTTTACGACCATTGCCAAACGTGCCACGCGAACTCCTTTGCCTTACAATTGCGTCGTTGATTCGGCCGGCTGCACAACTTCCTGCCGCTTGATGAACGGCATCCCCAACCCCTTGAGCAGCTCATACGCTTCGGCGTCGGTTTTTGCCGTTGTCACAAAGGTGATATCCATGCCCGTGATGCGTGAAACCTTGTCCACATCGATCTCCGGGAAGATGATTTGCTCTTTGATGCCGATGGTGTAGTTGCCGTGGCCGTCGAACGACTTATCCGGCATACCGCGAAAATCACGCACGCGGGGAAGCGCCACGTTGATGAAGCGGTCGAGGAACTCGTACATCTTTGCGCGCCGCAGCGTCACCCGGCATCCGATGGGCACGCCTTCGCGCAGCTTGAAGTTGGAGATAGACTTCTTCGCCTTAGCGATGACCGGCTTTTGCCCGGTCATGGTCTCGAGCTCTTTCACGGCAGCGTCGAGTAGTTTGGGGTCCTGCGTTGCGCGCCCCACACCGATGTTGACGGCGATCTTCTCCAACCGCGGCACCTGCATGATGTTCCGGTACTGGAACTTCTTCATCAGCTGGCCGGCAACTTCGTTCTTGAAGCGGAGAAACAGTCTCGGCGGAGCACCCCTCTCCTGCGCTGCTCCTTTTTTTCCCTTCGACTCGGCGGCCTGCTCCTGAGCCTGGGCTTTCTTCTGTGCTTTTTCTTGTGCCATAGGACGATCCTTAAAACATCTCAGCACAACGACGACAGACGCGCATGGTTTTTTTTCTGTTGCTCGTCGGGTCGACAACATGCGCATGACCGACGCGCGCCGGCTGGCCGCACTTCGGGCAAACCACCATCACATTGGATGCATGGATGGGGACTTCCTTCTGCACGATACCTCCTTGCGGATTCTTCTGCGACGGTCTCGTGTGCCGCTTCCGGATGTTGACGTTCTCCACAATCACCCTGCGCGTTTCCGGAAATACCTTCAGCACCTTTCCCTGTTTGCCGCGTGCGTTGCCGGCAACGACAAGAACGTTGTCGTTCTTGTGAACGTGTAATGTGCTTGCCATATCGTTACAAAACCTCGGGCGCCAGTGATACAATCTTCATGAATTGTCGCTCACGGAGCTCGCGCGCAACCGGGCCGAAGATGCGCGTGCCACGCGGCTCGCCCTGAGGCGTCAGCAGAACAGCCGCGTTCTCATCGAAGCGGATGTAGGTTCCATCCTTGCGGCGTGTCTCTTTCTTGGTCCGTACTACGACGGCGCGTGAGACTTCGCCCTTCTTGACCGGCGCACCGGGAATGGCACTCTTGACCGACACAACGATCACATCGCCCACTCCGGCGTAGCGCTTATCATGTCCGCCAAGTACACGGATGCACCGCACCTTCTTGGCGCCCGAGTTGTCGGCGACGACGAGATTTGTTTCTTCCTGGATCATTCCAAACTCCTGAGCGTCGCTGCTGTAGTTATTTCGCCTTTTTGACGACCTCGACCAACCGCCAGCGCTTGCGGCGGCTGAGCGGGCGCGTTTCCATCACCTTCACGACATCGCCGACCGCGGCTTCATTCTTCTCGTCATGCGCTATCAGCTTGGACGTCTGACGGAAATACTTTTTGTAGATGGGATGAGCAACCTGCCGCTCGATGGCAACGACGATGCTCTTCTGCATCGTATTGCTGACGACTTTTCCAATTCGGACTTTGCGTCGGCCGCGTGGCGCAGCGTTCGTCATTGATGCCGTGTTATCCATTTTTCCCCTTTGTCGTTGTCGCGGGTGCCGGTCGCGGTCGTGAGAGCTTCAACTGCCGCTCGCGCAGGATGGTCTTCATGCGCGCAATGTCGCGGCGGATGTGCATGAGCTTCATCGGGTTTTCAAGCTGGCTCAGGACCTTCTGGAAGCGGAGGTTGGAGAGGTTTTCTTCTTCCTCCTGAATCCGCTTCGTCAGCTCTGCATCGGAGAGTTCGCGTAGTTCGTGTGCTTTCATGGTGCTTGTGAACTTTGGTAACCGTGCCGCGTGATGAACTTCGTCTTGACCGGTAGTTTGTGCGCTGCGAGATGGAACGCCTCCTGCGCGACTTGCCTATTGACGCCCCCCAGCTCAAAGAGCACGCGTCCGGGCTTCACGACCGCCACCCAGAACTCCGGCGCTCCCTTGCCGCCGCCCTGACGGGTCTCTGCAGGCTTCTTCGTCACGGGCTTGTCGGGAAAGATGCGGATCCACACTTTGCCTTCGCGCTTCATCATGCGCGTGAGGGCGACGCGGGATGCCTCGATCTGCCGCTGGGTAATCCAGCCGGGCTCGAGCGCTTTCAGGCCGAAGTCGCCGAACGCCACAGACGCGCCGCGACTTGCCTTGCCCCGACGGCGGCCGCGCTGCGCTTTTCGAAACTTGACTCGTTTGGGCATCAACATAGCGTTTCTCCGTTATCCTCGCGTGGAGGCGAGGTTCAGAATTTCACCTTTGCAGATCCAGACCTTCACGCCGATGGCACCGTAGATGGTGCGCGCGGTTGCATTGGCGTAATCGATGTCGGCACGGATCGTTTGCAGCGGAATCCGTCCGTCCTTGTAGTGTTCCGTACGCGCGATTTCGGCGCCACCGAGCCGGCCGGCACACATCACACGAATCCCTTCGGATCCCATCCGCATCGCCGCCGTAATGGCCTGCTTCATTGCTCGTCGGAACGAAATGCGCCCTTCTAATTGCGAGGCGATGTTCTCCGCCACAAGGTACGCATCTAACTCCGGTCGCTTAATTTCATGAATCAGGATTTTAACGTCCTTTGCCGTAATCTTCTTGAGCTCTTCCTCGAGCTGCGCAATTTCTTTGCCGCTCTTTCCGATGACAATCCCCGGTCGCGAGGTGTGGATGGTAATCACCGCCCGCTTCGGCGTTCGCTCGATGATAATTTTGGAGATCCCTGCTTTCTTGAGGCGGTTGCGGATGTAGTTCCGCACCATCAGGTCTTCCTGCAACTTGCCGCCGTAGCTTTTATCATCGTACCAATTTGATTCCCAGTTCTTGGTGATGCCGAGCCGGAATCCGGTTGGATTGGTTTTTTGACCCAAATGAGCCTCCGAAGTTACGCTTGTGTTTTCTTTGGTTCGATGTAACTGCCAATGAACCTGTCGGTTCATTCGAAAGATAGATCAAACCGCAGGTTTGATAAAATCCTGC
>JBGFRR010000004.1:0-4349 GCA_041695045.1 Bacteroidota bacterium | reverse complement strand
GTTGTGCTGCGTGAATGATGGTATTCCGCTACTTGATCATCTGACCCGGAAGTTTGCGGTGCGATCATCGGAAACAATCTCTCCACCATATCGCTCACCGTTTGGCGTAAGCGCGAACCCGTCGAGAAGAAAGGCTGAAGAATTTGATAAACCGGGCAACCTGATCTCGCCCGTAGATTGATAAAACATATTGTGATTGTTTCTGGAATGGTCTTCCGACGGAAAACCCGAGTTCAGAAAGAGCATTGCGTGCTTGTCGAAGCTCTCGATCCGAGTTGACCGGCAATCGTATCTCGTAGCCCTTCTTGTATTTCTGACCATCCTTCTCTCGCCGCTGGGGATTTGGGCGCCGGATGTAGGCAGCGCGCTCCGCGAGTGTCTTGATGAATTCAAACGCAGATTGTTGTCTGGATGGCCTCATGGCAATGTTCCGTTCGAGTCTCGCACTGAGTGAACCGCAAAACGAGTAACGCAATGGGGGATAACTGATCGAAGAGCCCATCGGCATCGTTCACGGATGGTAGAAAGATACGCGAACCAACGCGAAAAGAAAACATATTAGCGTGTTTCGCGTCTTTCGTGGGCCACGATTTTAGCTTTTTCAACACCTGTTTTTGTACACAGATTTTACTCTTAAGCGCCTAACAATTCCTTCAGCGTTCAAAAAGGGAAAAACAAATGTCCTTATCTCAAGAAAATCATATACCGCGTCAGGATCGATCCTTCTGCCACGAGCCGATAGAAATACACTCCACTCGGAAGATCACTTGCGTCTCAAGACAGGCGATAATGACCAGGCTCCTTTACGTCATTAAGGAGACGGGTGACTTCCCTACCCATTACATTGTAGATAACCAGAGAAACCTGAGCACGTTTCGCCAGAGAACTGAGTGTAGTGTTACTCCTGCGTAATGAGGTTCAGAACTCTTGACTTTCCAAAGTAATATATGCGGAGTCGGTTCGTATCTATGGAGTAAGCCGAGGCATTTTCAAGAGCTTCGACGAAGTCTATCTCGCGCGAACCGGGGAAGAGCCCTCTCTTCGTATAGAAGAGAATGTAAATCACTAATGGAACGTCTCCCGTAGCTTCCTTGCCTGTGATATACTTCCCCCAAATCTGATTATCCGCTATTGCTGCCACTGAATCGGGAGAAAAAAAACCGAACACCAAGGGTGACGGTGCCCGAAGCGGTTATCCTTCCAGCACTATCCTGAAAGGATTCTACAATCCATTGGATGCTGACAAGGTCCTTGTACTGATGGTGGGTGTTAGTTGCGTTGCCACAGCCCGAAAGGGCTAATGCAATCAACATCGGATTTACAAATCTGAATGGCTTTATACATAGTGCTTTTACAATGAGATGCTGATTCATTTCAGTTCAAAAACGACATCGACGGTTGCTGTGATTTCAATTTCGCCGGGCATGACGGGGACATCGATGCTGGCGGCGCGAGCTTCCATCGCCATCGGAACGATGGACGGAGGTGCTGGCGCGGTTGATTCGGAGATCGTGAGGACGCGACCGAGCGTCGCACCTAACTGTCGAGCGAGCAGATCTGCCTTTGTCCTGGCGTCATCCGCCGCTTTCTTGAGTGCCTCGCGTTCGAGCTCCGTGCGCCTGGAGCTTTCATATTGGAGCCGCCCGAATCCCGTTGCCCCCGCACGCGCCGCCTGATCAATGATGCGGCCGGCATCGTCCATCTTCCGAATCATGACGCGCAACTCATTCTGCACCGAATACCCGATGATCGGAGGCGGTGAAACACGCTTGTCGTAATCATACACCGGTGAGAGGGCAACGCGCGTGGTCTGAATATCCGCATCCGCAACGTTGAAGCGCTTGAGCACCGCGATGACGTCGGCAGTGAGCTTGCTGTTGCGCGAAAGAGCTTCGGCGGCGCTTTCCGCCCTCGGCACATTGACCTGAATCGCTAAAACAAGATGGTCGGGGACAACACGTACTTTGCCCGTTCCACGCACCGAAATCGTTCGCTCACGCGGCTGTTGCGCGGAGGCAATACTTCCGACGAGTGCAACAAAGAACATTGCAACGAGGATTTGCTTCATAGAACTCTCTCTTTCAATGCAATCATGGAGTTTCTTTTCGGAGCTCTTGTAGGTCGAGCAGACTGCTCGACCTACACGTTTCACTTTCTGCTCAAATACGAAATCAGCCAAAAGATGGCGCTGAGCAAAACGCTGATCAGTAAACTCGTCGCTAACGGAAAATAGAATTCGACATTGTCTTTCTTGATATGGATGTCCCCCGGCAGCTTACCTAAGAATGGAATTTTCGGGGCAAACATGAGCGCCAGACCGACGACGACCAACACAGCTCCAAGCAGGACCAGTAATTTCCCTATACCAACCATGACACAGTACGAAATTCAATCATCATTTCTTCGACTTGAGAGGAAATCGCTCAGGGTGTTCTATGATTTCCATACTCAAATCGACATCGAGCGACGGCCAATAAAAATGGCCTGGAGATTGCTCTTCGACATTCAGAATGTCACTCACTTAAGCATTTTGAAACCACGGAAAATCTTTGTAAGGCAAAAATAATTCCTTTCCTCGTACAAGGAGCCAAAAGCCGTGCCGAGAAATGTTTGTCACTTCAACTTCTGAATGGTAGGGCTCATCAGTCATACGTTCGTTTTTTCTCCATCAACTCAAACCAGTAAACGACCACCGCCAAAGGCAGTGGCTTTTGATGACCCCCCTCGTCCCGAATCGGGAAAGCGATTCGGGACACTCCCCCTGGAAAAAGGAGGAGAAATTTTTCTCCCCTTACCAAGGGGAGATGTCTCGGCGCGACTTGTCGCAACGAGACAGAGGGGTCAAAAACACGGCAAAGCCAACTGTACATAACCACCGTCTAAGACGGTGGGTTTCTATGTTCAACTAAACCTTTATCCTCCTTACCACTTCCTTCATCACCCTTGTCATCCTCGGCTCGGCTTTGTGAGCGACGGCGATGACTTCTTCCAACGTCACGGGCTGGAGGGAATCGGGGAAGCATTCGTCTGTGAGAATCGAAAAGCCGAGCACCTTAATTCCCATGTGCACGGCAACAATGTCTTCCGGCACTGTCGACATGCCAACCGCGTCCGCGCCGATTGTGCGGAGGAACCGATATTCTGCCCGCGTCTCGAGCGTGGGGCCCTGCATGGCAACGTAGACGCCTTTTTGTAACTTGACCTTCAAGTCGAGTGCCGTCGCCTCGGCCAGCTCCATGAGTTTGCGGTCGTAGGGTTGTGACATATCCGGGAAGCGCGGGCCGAGTGTATCGTCATTCTCACCGATGAGCGGGTTATCGCCGATCAGATTGATGTGGTCGGCGATGAGCATGAGGTCGCCTTTGCGAAAGAGTGGATTGAGCGCGCCTGCTGCGTTGGAGATGAGCAGCGTCTTCACGCCGAGAAATTTCATGACGCGCACAGGAAAGGTGATCTGCTTGAGCGAGTAGCCCTCGTAGGAATGAAATCGACCCTGCATCGCGACGACCTTCTTGCCCGCGATGCTGCCGAAGATCAACCGCCCGTGATGCGACTCGACCGTCGATACAGGAAAATGTGGAATCGATTCATAGTCGATAACAACATCCTTCTTGATTTCCCGCGCAAGCCCGCCTAAGCCGGTACCGAGGATGATACCGATAGCCGGCCTGGCGTTCGTCTTCGAACGGATGAAGCGAACCGCTTCGTCAATCTGTCGTCGAAGCGCAGTCATGCGTTATAGTTTTTTGAGAATTTCATCAACGTCGATGGAATCCTTGCCCGTTCCCAGCCCGGTATCGACGCGGACGGCTTCGTCGTCAAGTCCTAGGGCTTTGATCAAATCGATTTCCGAGCTGAGCAGCACTTTGAGTCGGCTCAGGATACTCTCCTTGCGCGCCTTCAGGCTGGCGATTCCCTCCTTCATGTGTGCGAAGTCCAGTCGCGCCTTGTCCAGAATCTGCGTAGCCTTCAGCTGAGCTTCGTGGACGATCAGTTCGGCTTCTTTGCGGGAGTTTTCGATAGACTTGCCGCTCGCCTCCTGCGCTTGCATCAGCGTTTGCTGGAGGGTCTTCTCCATGTTCTTGTAATCCCGCAGCTGCGTTTCTAACTCGATGGTCTTGTCCTTGAGCTGGCGGCTCTCGGTGAGCAGCTCCTCGATTTCCGCTGCGACCATTTCGAGGAACGTTTCGACTTCCACGGGGTCGTACCCCCGCAGGACTTTCTTGAAACGCTGTTGCCGGACTTCAAGCGGTGTGAGTTTCATAGCAACCCCTCTGAATAAGTAACTGACTCAAGTTGACCGCTTGTTTGAAGGGGTTAAAACCCCTAAATATATTGGTTGGAAATTC
>JBGFRR010000137.1:0-4363 GCA_041695045.1 Bacteroidota bacterium | reverse complement strand
GACGGCGGGTCGTTCCTTATCCCATGGGTGATCTTCTTGTTTCTCTGGTCGGTCCCGCTCATCATCGCCGAGTTCGCCATCGGTAAGTCGACCCGCTTGGGAATCATCGGCGGCATCGCAAAATTAGCCGGCGAGAAATTTGCGTGGATGGGCGCGTTCATCGGCTTCGTGGCTACGGCCATCATGTTCTACTACTCTGTTGTGACCGGCTGGTGCATCAAGTATCTGACGAACGCGCTCGGCGGGTCGTTCATTGGCGATGTCGATCATAGCGCGCTGTGGAATTCCTTCACGACAGGCTATGAACCGGTCTTCTTTCATCTTCTTGCCATGGGCATCGGTTCGTATGTCGTCTATCGCGGCGTTGTCGGCGGCATCGAGCGCTCAAGCCGGATTCTCGTACCGGCGCTCCTCGTGATTCTTCTCATCCTTGCCGTCCGTGCCGTCACGCTCGAAGGCGCGTGGGAGGGGATTCGCTATCTCTTCACTCCGAACCTCGATACCCTGTTCGATTACAAAGTCTGGCTCGCGGCGCTGACGCAGAATGCGTGGGACACTGGCGCAGGGTGGGGACTCATTCTCACCTACGCGTGTTATGCGCGCAAGCGTGAAGACATCACCCTCAACGCCTCGCTCACGGCGTTCGGGAACAATTCTGTTTCACTGCTTGCCGGCATCACAATCTTTTCCACGGTCTTCGCCCTCGCACCTGGCGAAGGCATCATCGAGCTGATCTCCGGCCGCGGCAGCACCAACACAGGTCTGGCGTTCATTTTCCTACCACAACTGTTCGGCAAAATGCCCGGCGGCCCGCTTGTTCAGACCTTCTTCTCCACCATCTTCTTCCTCGGTCTCACGTTTGCCGCACTCACCTCGCTGATCTCGATGATCGAGCTTGCGACAAAGACATTCATCGACATGGGAATGACGCGGAACCGCGCCATCGCGTTTGTCGGCACACTGGGATTCCTGTTCGGACTTCCCTCTGCACTTAGTATCGAGTTTCTCGATAATCAGGACTGGGTGTGGGGTGTCGGCTTGATGATCAGCGGTGGATTCATCTCGTTCGCCGTCATCAAGCACGGCGTCGATCGGTTTCGGCGGGAGGCGGTCAACAGCGAAGGGACGGATCTGAAGGTGGGGCGTCTCTACAATGTGGTCATCTCATGGCTGGTGCCGATTCAAGTGATTGTGTTGATCGTGTGGTGGTTCTATCTTGCCATCTTCAGCTTCGATACGGAGGGATGGTGGAATCCATTCCACACCTACAGCGTCGGGACGTGTCTTTTACAATGGGGAGTCGTTATGGCGGTCTTCATCGCATTGAACCGCACGATGGTGCGGAATATCTTCCACCGAGCGCAGGAGGCATAGCATGGAAGCGGTCACCGTATTGACCATGGCGGTTGTTATCGGCATTGTGTGGGGCGGGTTTGTCTTTGTGCTGGCGACGGCATTGCGAAAGGAGAGTCAGAAGGCGGTTGAGGGACCACACTAACCGAGTTAAAGCACTTTGACTGTCAGCGATGATTGAACAGTACTTAAAGACGATTGCAGAAATCACGAAACGCGGTGATGCCCGCGAGGAGTCTTATTATCCTGCCCTCGCGGAACTTCTCGCAAACTTCTCTGAGACCAGGGGACACAAGAAAATCCACGTCACTGTTTTGCCAAAAAAGACTGAGGCTGGTAATCCAGACTTCCGAGTTTGGGATGGTAAGCTCTCTCAGGTTGGGTACGTCGAAGCGAAGCCAACGAACGCGAATCTTGATGACATTGAAATGAGCGAGCAGCTCAAACGGTACATCTCGACGTTTCCCAATCTTCTCCTTACTAACTTTTACGAGTTCAGGCTCTACCGCAACGGTAAACAAGTTGTTGAAGTACTTCTCGCCAGGCCTTACATCCCCGCCAAACTCAAGACGGTTCCACCCGCCGAGCACGAGCCAGAGTTTTTTGCACTGCTGGAAAAGTTCTTTCAGTTCTCCCTTCCCAAGAAGTTTACTGCTGAAAGTCTCGCCAGGGAGCTTGCCTCACGGACTCGCTTTCTGAGAGATCAAGTCATCAAAGAGGAACTCCGCAACGGTTCAGGCTCGTCTGGAGACAAAATTCACGGTTTTTATGAAGCATTTCGGAAACATCTCATCGCCAACCTCCAACCCGATGAATTTGCCGACCTCTACGCGCAAACAATCACGTACGGTCTGTTTGCGGCAAGAACTCGCGCCAATGGAGCTTTCAATCGCAAACTTGCCTATGATCTGATCCCCAAAACGATTGGAATCCTTCGGGAGATTTTCCATTTCATCTCCTTTGATCCACCCGAGCAGATGCAGGCTACAGTCGACGACATTGCCGAAGTCCTCGCTGTCGCTGATGTCAAGAAAATCCTACATCAGTACTTCAAGGAAGGCAAAGGAAGCGATCCCATCTTCCACTTCTACGAGACCTTTCTTGCAGAATACAACCCAGCCGAGCGTGAGCGCCGCGGCGTGTATTATACGCCCGAGCCGGTCGTTTCTTACATCGTTCGCTCGATTGACGCCCTTCTGAAAGAAACATTCGAGCGACCCGAAGGCTTTGCCAATCTCACGGTCACCGTTCTCGACCCTGCTGCCGGTACGCTCACCTTTCTTGCCGAAGCTGCAAAGCTCGCCGTGGAGCGCTTTGGAAAGCTCTATGGACGCGGAGCAAAAGAAGTGTTTATTAAGGATCACATCCTTCAGCATTTCTATGCCTTTGAGTTGATGATGGCGCCGTATGCTGCGGGACACCTCAAAATCGGCTACCTCTTGGAGGAACTCGGACACAAACTCACGGGCGAAGAGCGCTTTCAGTTCTACCTCACCAACACGCTCGAAATGGAAGAACTGACCCAGACAACGCTGCCGTGGATGGTATCACTCTCCGAAGAATCGCACCACGCAGCGAAGGTCAAGAAGGAAGAGCCGATCCTCGTCATTCTCGGCAACCCGCCCTACTCAGGCCAATCGCAGAATAAAGGGGACTGGATTCTCGAACAGATTGAGAATTACAAGATGGTTGACGGCAGGCCCCTCGGCGAAAAGAATCCCAAATGGCTTCAAGATGATTACGTGAAGTTTATTCGGTTCGCGCAATGGAAAATTGAGCAAGTGGGAGAGGGGGTGCTCGGGTTCATTACGAATCACAGCTATCTGGACAACCCGACCTTTCGAGGCATGCGGCAGTCGCTCATGAATTCTTTTGACGAAATCTACATCCTCGACCTTCACGGCAACTCACTCAAGAAAGAAAAGGCGCCCGATGGGTCGAAGGATGAGAATGTGTTTGACATTCAGCAAGGCGTCACGATAGGCCTCTTCGTCAAACGGAAAAGGGCAAGAGGAAGGAAAAGAATCTGGCACGCCGACCTCTGGGGAGTGCGTGAAAAGAAATATGCCTACCTTCAGAAGCACGATCTCCGAAAGACGAAATGGCAAGAACTGCATCCCGTCGCGCCGCTCTATCTGTTTGTGCTGAGAGATGAAAAGCGCTCGAAGCGATTTCTTTCCTACTGGAGCGTTCAGGACATCTTCCCGGTGAACAGTGTAGGGATTGTAACGGCACGGGACCATTTTACGATTCATTGGACTGAACACGAGGTCTGGACGACCGTCCAGAATTTCTTGCGCCTTGACCCAGAGATGGCGCGAGCGGCCTACAAGCTTGGGCCGGATGCAAGAGACTGGAAGGTTCATCTCGCTCAAGACGATTTGCGCCAGAATGGTCCAGACCGGTCGAAGATCGTTCCGATTCTGTACCGCCCCTTCGACGTGCGTTACACCTACTACACCGGACGGTCAAAAGGGTTTCACTGCATGCCGAGGGGCGAGATCATGCAGCATCTGTTAAAAGAGAATCTCGCCTTGATACTTCCACGTAGAGTCGAAACGGCAATTCCCTGGTCACATGTTTTTGTTGGTAAAACAGTTATTGAGCATGTTGCCGTCTCGCTCAAAACAATAGATTACTGTTTTCCACTCTATCTTTATGAAGACCGGAACATGGGAGGACTGGGGGGTCGTTCTGCCCGCCATGCGCTTCAGGCTTCGTTTGTCTTTGAGCCGGAAGCAGTCTATGCCACGGGAAAGCCCAATCTGAATTTCGATCTTATCGAGCAGCTGAGGGACGCCTATTCAACAGTTCCATCGCCGGCGGAGGTTTTCCATTACATCTATGCGGTTCTCTATGCTCCTGCCTATCGCAAGAAGTACGCTGAGTTTCTGAAGACCGATTTCCCGCGCATTCCTTTTACGAAGAAGCACAGACTCTTTCAAAAGCTTGCCGAAAAAGGTGCGGAACTTGTCGAGCTTCACCTGCTCCGGTCAAAGAAGCTTGACAA
>JBGFRR010000099.1:0-4392 GCA_041695045.1 Bacteroidota bacterium | reverse complement strand
GCCAACTGGAAATCGGAAGAGGGGATCATTGCTTGCCCATGTCACGGCAGCAAGTTCGACCGGGAAGGGAGAGTGCTTGAGGGTCCTGCACCACGCGCGTTGACACGGTTTGCCATGACGCTCGACGAGCAAGGACAGTTGGTGGTGGATAAAGGGGTCATTGTAGGCGAGGAAGTCATTCTTAAAGTATAAGAAGAAGCTCATCATGGAAGCCCTCGAACAGTACTGGTCTGCGGTTCAATATAAGGTCTGCGTCAACTGCATCGACGGAGACGGTCACGGCAATTGCCGCTTGAGTGGCGAAGAAGATTGCGGACTCAAGGCCTACTTTCCCAAAATCGTTGAGTCCATTCTTGCCGTGCAAGCTGATAGGATCGAACCATATCTTGAATCGCTACGCAAGAACGTTTGCGCCTTCTGCCGTCATCAAACACCCGACGGCAAATGTTCCTTCCGTTTGCACCTCGACTGTGGCCTCGACCGCTATTTCCCGCTCGTCATCGAGGCAATAGAGGAGGGCCGGTATGCTCCTGAAGCACACGGCACCGGCTTTGGAGATTAACGATGAAACCCGCATTACAACGACTATTTAACTCGCAGGTGTGGAAGTCTGTGTTTCGCCATAGATTACCTGAATCCAACCGCACCCGCGCAGAAACGATCTTTTACAATTTCTTTCTCCACGTTCATCCCACCAAGATTCGAAAACGCTCCGTCAAATTTTCCTATACGTGGGGACTTGGCGGACTTTCCTTCGGCCTGTTCATCGTCCTGACGGTCACCGGTGCACTCCTCATGCTCTATTATCGACCCTCAGTACCACAAGCGTATTCGGACATGAAGGACTTGCAGTTCGTTGTTTCATCCGGACAATTCCTGCGGAACATGCATCGCTGGGCTGCGCACGCGATGGTGGCGGTAGTATTCTTGCACATGCTGCGCGTGTTCTATACCGGTTCATACCGGCCGCCGAAGGAGTTCAACTGGGTCATTGGCGTTCTCCTTCTTGTTCTGACAATCTTGCTCAGTTACACGGGTTACCTCCTCCCGTGGGATCAATTGGCTTTCTGGGGGATTTCAGTCGGAACAAATATGGTTCGAGCAATTCCGTTTGGACTCGGAGACAAAATCTCGTTTCTTCTGCTCGGCGGAAATATCGTTGGGGAAAATGCCCTTGTGAGATTCTATGTTCTCCACTGCTTTATTCTTCCTGTGGTTGCAATGGTTCTGATGGGAATTCATTTCTGGCGCGTGAGAAAAGATGGCGGGGTGTAAACTTGGCTGCACTGGTCTAGATTATTGACTATTGCGTTTACAGTGAAAAGAAGCAAAGGGTAAATCATATCATAGAAAAAGATCACAAAGTCGAAGAAAACGCAGACGCAAGGAAAACACCGAAACGAATTGCCTTCATCAAAGGTAGACTTGCGGCAAGAGCCAAGAAAGAAGACGAAGAGATGGTGATGACCTTCCCAAACTTAGTGGCGAAGGAGATCATCGCTTTCGAGGTAATGATCATCGTTTTGGCCATCATCTCGCTCGTTTTTGATGCTCCTTTAGAGTGGATTGCCAACCCTGAGCATACGCCAAACCCCGCCAAGGCGCCCTGGTATTTTCTCGGGTTGCAGGAGCTTCTGCATTACTTCCCACCTGTTGTCGGCGGCGTGATCCTTCCTGCACTGGCGGTTGTGGCACTCATCGTCATTCCCTATTTCAAAATCAACATCAAACGTGAAGGGCTGTGGAAAACGCATCGGCCGCAAACGTTCATCAGTCTCATTGCCGCTGTTGGCGTGGTGTCCCTCATTCTTTTGCTTTTCAAGGTTTATGCGATGCTTGTTCCAACACTCATTGTGACGGGATTCATGCTGGTGCCGTACTTCTCGCAGAAAGACCGGGGCTTCGTTGGTTGGCTCGGCAGCAGACCGCTTTCGTGGTGGATCATGAGCTGGTTTGTCATCATCGTTGTTGTGCTCACTGCCATCGGCGCATTGTTCCGGGGTCCGGAGTGGAGTTGGACCTGGCCGTGGGAGGGAATCTACTGAATGAATAAACTGAGGCTCTTGTTTGCCATCTCAAGTGTCATCTTCCTCCTTGTGCTCGCGATTTCTCCCTTCAAGGATTTCTTTCGCGAGTGGAAAGCGTATCAGTACGAGTACAACGAGCTTATCTCTGAACTTCCCCAACGCATCAAACCTACAGAAATCGGTATCAAGCAAATCTGGAATCAGAAATTGGATCGTGTTGATCGATGTGTTACCTGCCACCTCGGACTCAAGGAAAAAGCATTGGTTGATGCGAAGCAGCCGTTCCGGGCCCATCCAATCATCGATCATGACTTTGAGGAGCTTGGCTGCACCGTCTGTCACGAGGGTCAGGGTGCAGCAACGACATATAGTGAATCAGTCGGAAAAGTAAAGTATTGGGATAAACCGATCTTCCCGACCAAATTCATGGAAGCGTCATGCGCCAAATGCCACACAGAAAAAGAAGTCCCCCACGCTCCGGTTCTCACCTTAGGTCGAAAGCTCATCGAAGAATCAAATTGCGTCGCCTGTCATAAGATGGCTGGATTTGAGAAACAATGGACGCCGAGTCTCGACGGCATCGGCTCAAAGGTCAATCGCACCTGGCTTGTCAACTGGCTCAAAGACCCGAAAGCATACTTCGCCAAGGCGAAGATGCCGAACTTCCTTCTTACCGACGAGGAGGCTAATGTCCTTGCCGATTTCTTGATGACGTTCAAAACATTCCCTAACGATGTAAAGCTTGATCGGCTACCCCCCGTGTTAAGTCAAGCCGACGATGCACGCCGGGAGAAACTTATCGAACGTGGCTCTACGCGCTTCCGCGAGGCGCGGTGTATTAGCTGCCACCCCATCAACGGACGTGGCGGTAATGTTGCGACTGATCTTGGCAAAGTTGCCAGCAAGGTAAACACACAGTGGCTTTACAGTTACATCAAGCAACCGAAACGACTCCAGCCCGGCATCGAGATGCCACGATACCGATTCAACGAAACGGAGCTCACGGCTGTCGTTGCCTACATGCGGAGTGAATATGTCGATTATGAAACGGAGTCTGCGGAAGCAGCCGCACCGTACGTTCCTGATCCAGCGTTCTTCGAAAAAGGCCGGACGCTCTTCAAGAAATACAACTGCAGCGGATGTCATACACTGGGTGGAATGACAAAGGCTGAGGAGATGGGTCCGGAGTTAACGTTCATTGGCGGGAAAAAACTGTACGAAATCGACTTCGGCAAATCCGGCATCGAGCAGACTCTTCCTTCCTATCTCTTCGCAAAGATGAAAACGCCGCGCCTCTTTTCATCTGTGATGAAAATGCCAAGCTACGAGTTCACAGATGAACAGGCAGAAGCGGTTACAGTGGTGTTGTTGGGCGAGACGGACGAGCGAATTCCGGAACAGTTCAAGATCAGCCCGAAGCCGCGGAGCACTTACGTACCGCAAGGTGAATTCGGGAAGTTGGTAGATGACCTCGCCTGCTTTGGCTGTCATACAATGTTTGGACGCGGCCGGCTCGTCGCAACCGATCTAACTCTAGAATCAAGCCAAGCACAACGAAAATGGATCGAGAGCTATTTCAGGGTGCCGTATTCGCTTAGACCAATTCTCACGGAGCGAATGCCTAACCTGTTTCTGTCCGACGCCGAGATCAAAGTAATGGTGGAGTATTTCGAAAAGGTTTTCATCGCTGATAGTCTGGAGCGAAACGTCGCTATCGACCCAACAAGGATTGCCAAAGGCAGGATTCTTTATTACGAAAAGTACGGTTGTCAGGCATGCCATCAGCTCAATCTCAAAGGCGGTTACGTCGGACCTGCGCTTGACAAGGTCGGTACACGGCTGAAACCCGGATGGATTTTCCATTGGCTGAAGAACCCTCAAGCCTTCAAGCCAGAATCGATCGAGCCAAACAATCGCCTGACCGATGATGAGGCGGAAGCGTTGACAGCTTTTCTGATGAGTCTGAAGTGACCATTTCTCTGAAACGTGAGAGGCTACTTGTGAACAAGCTCTTATTATGCTCTGTGTTTGCTTTTTACCTCACAGGTTGTGGACAAAGAGATTCTTCATACGAACAATCAGAATCGAGGAAGGATACGATTGCCGCAGCATCGTTGGATGTTGAAGTGGGCGAGCGGCTGACGTACGAGCAGCGTCAGGGCAAATATCTCTACCGGAAGTACTGCGCGGTCTGCCACGGGGAACAAGGAAAAGGCGATGGTTTTAACGCCTTCAACCTCGATCCAAAACCCAGAGATTTTACCGATGCAAAGTACATGAATGCTTTGAGCGATGCCCGTCTCTTGGAAACCATGAACGAGGGAGGGAGAGGAGTCAACCGCTCACCCCTGATGCCATCGTGGGG
>JBGFRR010000126.1:0-24808 GCA_041695045.1 Bacteroidota bacterium | reverse complement strand
TATGCAAAGACAGACGAACTGCGGGATGATCCAATCTCTCAAGAGACGGTTCCAGAATCAGATTTTCTCGTCGGGCGAATACGCCGGGAGTTCACCGACGGCGGAAGCATTGGTGCCATTGCTGTCGCTCGACGACAAAATGGCGCGTGGCAAAGCGTCGCCGGAGTCGACGGGGAATTGGCATTTCTGAGCTATGGCCGATTTGTTGGTTATTGGTTGAAAAGTTCCGTTTCTGGGGTGATCGGAAAGAATCAAGCGCGATATCTGGAGGCCGGATGGAGAGCTCCATATCTTCAGTTAACCCTTAGCGGTCTTGACTTACAGGAACACTTCAGTGCGGATGCAGGGTTTATCCCAAGGGTATCGACAAAGAAATATTATGGTTCAGTACGCCTTCCGGTTCGTTCAATGTGGAACTGGTTACCCTGGGTCAACGAAATAACCCCTGGTGGATGGATTCAGTATTATGAAAATCAAACGGGTTCCATAGAGACCGTTAACCAAAATGCCACATTCGATATTATTTTTCGCGAAGCAAGCAGAATAGAGCTCACTCTCCGCAAGCAACGAGAGCAAATAAATAGTCCATTCTATGTAGCCGGAAAATTATTGATCCAGCCGGGAGATTACTCTTTTGTTTCCTGGAGCACTCTGTTACGAGCAAGTCCGGCCTATTGCTTTCGGCCTGCGGTACGTTTTGAAGGCGGAGAATTCTGGGATGGGACAATGTCGACGATCGTGTTTGATTTAGCGTGGACACAGAGTGCAACATTATCTGTGACGGGATCATACAGGCGAGATCAGATCAACTTACCACGGGGCAGTGTGAGAGTCGATCTTCCTTCGATTCGAATTTCCATTGCAGCCTCACCAAATCTCTTTTCAGACTTCACCTTCCAATACAACAGCGTTCTCAAACAACTCCTCATCAACGCACGGCTTGATTTCATTCATCGTCCGCTCAGCCACCTTTATCTGACGTTCAACGAAGCCCGCAACATCGAACTTGACCAGGCGGTTTACCGGGCAGTGACGGTGAAGTTTACGTATTTGTTTTCGATTTGAGGGTTATTGCGCTTGCCGGTCTGATCCTTTCCGGTAATCCAAAACCCCTTTCCCTCGCCAGCAAACGCGCGTGACCGTTTCCACAGTGCTTTTACACGGGCTGGATTCTTCGCAACGACATACAGGTCGGCCTTGCCTCCGGAAGTGGAAAAGCCCCAAAGTCCTGCAAGACCTAAATTGCGCGCTTTCAGCTCTTTCATAATGCTTAGCAGCGCTCCGGGTCGATCTTTCAATCGAGCTTTCAGGTAGCTCACTTTGCGAACGGTTGCCATAGGATCCTCCATTTAATTTTATGCGCTTGGACATCTGGTAGAAGTATACAAAGTCCAGCACACAATCTCAAGTTGTCGTTAAGCCATAGAAGAATGCTTTTGATTTTGGGCTGGCTTCGTTGTATCTTCTTGCCGATTCCTTGTAGACGAACTGATGGAAACGGCGCGGGGACTTTTACAGCAGATGCATCAAACACCGTCCGCCGAACTTCCTGCCCTGGCCGATGATTCGAATTGCCCATCTTTCTGCCAATGTGTTGAATCTCTCCGTTTCTCTCTGCATATTGAGTTAGCCATTGTTCACCTCGATGATGCGATAAAGGGTTGGGGCGGCAGTTCTCGTTCTATGCCCCTTCTGTACTGATAAGAATTCCCTCCATAGCAATGTTAAGCTATTCCTTCTTCCTACTCGAACTTCTGTTCCTCATACACACACGAATCGTTCACAATACTTTTCCGGTTCTTGTCTCAATTGTTCTCATGGTCCTGGCGCCCGCAACCGTACTTCCTCAGCATCGTCCGGAACATCGAGACCGGCAGTCTGACTTGCCTCCTCGCTCTGAGTTTTTCGATCACTCTCGAAAGCTTTTGCAGCCTCGGCTCCGGATGGTAGAAACAACGCTCCCGTATGAGCGCTTCGCCAACCCCTTGTTTCGGGCGAGACACCTCAATGGTCAGGTCAATCTAGATAGTATGCAAGTGGCATGGTCGAGAGAATACGCTTCACAGCTTGCAGCTGGCAGAGCAGCGGCAACTGCGATTGCGGTCGATCGCTCGGACAACATCTATGTCGCTGGCTACAGCTCGAACTTACCCTACGGCACCGATTTCGTGACAATTAAGTATGACCGGTCAGGGCAGCAGGTTTGGATCAAACGGTTTGATAGTGGAGGTGATGATTATCCGACCGGTTTGGTTGTTGACTCAAGCGGCAACGTCGTTGTTGTCGGCACGAGTCAGCGCGCAGACGGCATCGTGGAATGGACAACAGTGCAATACAGCTCGGCCGGCGCTGAGCGATGGGTTGCTAGACAGAGTGGAGTGAGTAACCTCGGCGGTAAGGTGTGGGCTGTAAGCCTCGACCCACAGGGGAACATCATCCTTGCAGGCTTCATGAGGACGGCTACACAATCTGTTGCCACGGCGGTCAAATACAGTCAGGGGGGAGAGCGACTCTGGTTAGCTGACTATGTGATGCCGGGAAGTGCATCGACTTGGTTCAAAGCAGTTGTGGTGGATGCGTCGGGCGACATCTATTTTGCGGGCGGGACTGTGGGCTATAGCCAAAGCGGCGACGATGTATTCGTTGTCAAGTCTGCTCCCGATGGAACACTTCGTTGGTTGGCGAGGTACAATAGTCCGCAGAATGGCGATGATTGGATGAGCGGCATCGGGCTCGATCGGTTCGGCAACGTATTTCTGGGCGGCACTACTAGCATTGTCTCAGGTATGGGGACGGATATCTTCATGCTCAAATACGACACTCGTGGTAATCTTCTTTGGGCGCGCCAGTACGATGGCATTTACAGTCGGGGGGATGTGGCCTACTCGATGATTGTCGATTCTGTCGGCAATGCATACGTTACTGGAAGATGCGATGGCGAGGCTGGTAGCAGCAGTGACCTTCTGACCTTGAAGTACAGTGCGACAGGAGATGTGCTGTGGGCTGATCGCTATGATGGACTAGCGCAGGGCTTCGATTGGGGGGAAGCGATCAGCTTCGACCGTTCCGGAAACATCATTGTTGCGGGTGTGAGCAGAGGACCGGGGCAATTCGAGTATGGCGATGACTTTATCACAATCAGTTATGTACCGACGGGCGAGCGGCGGTGGCTTGCACGGTACAACGGTCCAGGGAACGCGTACGACCAAGCGCATGCTCTCGCGGCCAGCACAGGAGCTATCCATGTAGCAGGTTTTAGTCAAGGATCGGGAGGGAGTATTGACATTGCGACCGTGCAATATTCGCCAGAAGGTCAACAGCAGTGGGTGGCTCGGTATGAGCCACCGGGAACCTCATACGAATGGCCGACGGCATGCACCGTCGATGCCTCTGGCAATCTTTATGTAACCGGCCTATCCGTCGGTACCTCCTACGACTATTTGACCCTGAAGTATGACAAAGGGGGTATGTTACAGTGGGCCGCGCGATATGACGGACCCGCACGCAGCTACGACTTTCCCACCGCGATCAAGGTCGATCAGTCAGGAAATGTGTACGTCACGGGAGAAAGCTCAGGGCTCAACACCGACCGGGATTACGCGACGGTGAAGTACAGTGCAGAGGGACGCCAACTCTGGGTCGCTCGCTACACTCCCCTGGGTGAACCGAGTTACCTTCCGGACGGGGCGGAAGCGATTGAAGTCGACCGACACGGGAATGTCTACGTCACCGGCGCGGCGTTCCACACCACCTCTGGGATGGATGCTGAGATCACGACCATCAAGTATGACTCGGAAGGTCGACAGCAATGGGTCGTACGAGGCCCGAAGTCGTACTACTCAACGTCGATCTCCCTCGCGCTCGACGGGGCTGGTCATGTGTTTGTCTCCGGCACGGGAAGACGGACAGGCACAACGAACTCGATCGTAGTAGAAAAATACAATGCAGATGGCTCTGTGCTTTGGTCGTCATGGCACACGGACCCTTCGGCGTACCTAAACGGTGCGCTGGACTTACAGGTCGACGCCCTCGGCAACTCGTACGCTGCGGGCTGGAGTCGTGCGCAGGACTTTACGCTGACAGTGATCATTGTGAAGTACAACTCCCAGGGCCAGCAGCAGTGGGTCGCACGTTACAAAGCGCCTCATGGAGAGTCTTCGTTCCTGAACCAGTTCTCGATTGACCGAGAGGGAAACGCTTACGCGCTCGTGGATAACTACAGCAGAGTACCGGGCGGCTCAACCAATCTTGTTCTCGTGAAATTCGACACAAGAGGTCGTCAGGTCTGGGCCATCGAACGCCCCAGCGAGTTCTCCCGTTCGTTAGCAATTGACATAGGGGGGAATGTTTATGCAACGGGCATGATCGAGACATCGGAAGGATTCACAGACAACATAGTGAAGTACAGCCCAGAGGGAACAGTGCAGTGGGAATTTCAGACCGGGAATACAACCGTTCAAGTGACGCCGGTCGATTTTTCCGGAAACCTGTTCCTCGTCGGAAGCCGGACCGGCCGCACATGGGGAATTGTGACGGTCTCAAAGCTCTCACCGGCGGGGGGAGGTCAATCGCGTCCCGAGGTGGCGTTCCTGTGGAGCAACTATCCGAATCCGTTCAACAGCGGCACGACGATTCGATACGAATTGCCGGAAGCAGGCCACGCTACGCTTAAACTGTTCAATATGCTTGGGGAAGAGATTGCAACGCTCGTGGATTCGTTCCATCTTGCAGGCGTTCACGAGCTCACTTGGGGAGCAAACGATGTCGGAAGCGGGGTATACTTTTGTCGGTTAGAAACCAAGGGATCGTCGGTAACGAGAAAGCTGGTGCTTGTCCGTTAACTCGCTCTCGGTAAACTTCCTCGCACGATTTTTTCACCCCATCGTCCAATTATCCATCATTCCAAACATCTCCTCACCTCCTCTTCCCTCTCGCCCTCACTACTCCCTCCACAGATACTGCAGCTTCACAAAGAACTGTCGCTCGGTTTGGTAGACGCCGGAGGGCTCGTCGAACTCGCGCAGATTATGCGTCGATCCGGCGTAGAAGATGGTAAAGGGATTCAGCTTGTAGCTGATGAGGGGATAAAATTGGACGGACTTGCTGAACTGATTGTACTCGCTGATGAGACGTATGAAAAATTCCGGTGTAAATTGATACACACCTACCGCTCTTGCAATATAGCCATCAAAAAACAATTCTCCCGTTTCGACGCTCGAGAGATGCGAGCGAGAATAGGAGAGGTTGATCTGCAACTTGTCGGTCGGCTTTAACGTGATGCGAGGACTCAGGTTATGTCCCTCGCCCAACCGCGGCATCCTGCTCCGATAAATGTAGCGTCCAACGTCCCCAGAGACTCCGAACGAAAAACTATCCGACGGCCGTGAGTCGAGATTAAAAGATATCCGCGGAAGGTTGTCGAAATAAGCCCCCTTAAATAGTTCTTGACCGAGGACAATCAACCCAACGTTCCAATTTGTCTGTGCCTTCATATTCATCCCGCCGCCGATCACGAAGTACCGCTCTTTGCGTTCGCCGGAATAATTAAACCGCAACCCGCCTTCTGAGAAGAGAAATGCAACATCCACAAGTGCCGTATTGGGGTACCAGGTGTACAAAGAATTGATAAGGATTCTTCGCGAGTCGTTGCTGGTGATGAATCCGTTGTGTGCCTGGAATGTCGGAGAAATGTCCCGATACTCGAAGCTGTAGCTAAAATCCCTCGCATTCTTCGAAAGGCTTATGCGGAGTGCCGTGCCGCTGTAAGATTCTCCGTTGAGGCCTGCGTCGAAGCTCGTGTTGCGGAAGCCCTGACTGCTCGAAAAGAGGTTCGGGTCGTTCACCTCCTTCGTCGAGGAACCGAGTACCTGTCCACGGAAATAGAAATTCCCCGCGAAGAGATAGTTCCAGTCGATCCCGCCAACGTAGTTATGAGCGCCTGAGAGATTTCGTGTGGTCAGCAGCCCGCCAACAAACGACTCGTTTCCCATATCGTAGCGTGCACGAGCGATGTTGGAATACGATTCGAGCGAGCTTGTCACGAACGAGCTCCGTTCTTCGCCCGGGATGATGAACGTAGAATTTCGGTCCGCCGCGGCGAGGTAGGCGAACGAGACCGCGCCGGATTTCCCCGTTACCTTTGCCGCGGCCAGGGGATTGTTAATCTGCCGCGAATAGAACGCGGAAATCCGTGTGTTGAACAGGTCGGTTCCTTCTAAAAAGAACGGACGTTTTTCAGGATAAAAAAGTGCAAACGTTGTATTGACGTTGATCTGGCTTGCATCGGTCTCGACCTGACTAAAATCCGGATTGATCACCGCATCGATTACAAGGCCCGGGTTCGGCGTATACTTCACACCGCCGCCTACGCGTCCACGGAATGCCCCGTTCACGAAACCCGACGAGGGATTATCTCTGTTGTTCAGCGCGCCGCTCTGCAATCCGACCACGTAGGGCAACACTTCCAGCGCCGTTGTTGCTTCGACGTCTTGGATTCCTTCGAGTGTCCCTCCCTGACAGAGCAAGCACGGGTTGTTCCGGTCGAACGGCGTCCAGGAGAAAAACGCCCGGCTGGAACGTGGGTAGTGCCTGCCTGCAATCATAACCCAGCGTTGTTCTGCTACGGGAGGAAAACGGATGCTTTTGAACGGAATGGCCATTTCGACCGTCCACGAACTGTCGCCAACGGCTGCAGCAGAATACCAGATGGCATCCCAGCTGGAGTCCTCATTGTTTCCCGAGCGAAGAATATCTGCCTGAATGCCCAACGGGTTGACAAAGAACTGGTACGCGCGCTGATTGTCCCCGTAGGTATCGATAATGAGTATAGCAAAGTCGTCATCGAACAATTTGTCACGGTCGGAGACATTGGCGCGCAACCGTGCCATATCCGTATCATAGCAGACGAAGCCAGCGTAAAAATATTCCGAGTTGTACAAGATCTTGACAAAGGTGCGCTGTGGAGCGGGTATGTTTTCGCCGGGCTGAACCTCAAAACTGATCGGAACCTCCGGTGCAAGTGCCCAAAGAGGGTCGCTCAACCTGCCGGTCAGTTCGATATCCCTGTCAATCCGGACGGCGTTGACACGGAAGTTCTGTTGATTGGGAGGAAGCTGTGCAAAAAGAATACTGCCGAGAACCGTCAAACACATCGTCGTCGCAATAAGCCGCATGAAGTTACTCCTTTCGATAGAAAAGCACACAGGAGTTATACTCGCACTGCGGCAAAAAAGTTTCACCGGCGTGTGCTTGCTTTTGTGTACACGAAGGCAGATATTCATGACTGATCCGCCTTTGGCGGACCCATCCGCCTCTGGCGGAGAAACCCAGATTCATGACCGCTGATGTTATGCACGGAAGATATGTAGCCCTAACAGGGCAAGATGATTTCTTGATTTGTCATTTCCGAGGGCCTTGCCCTCGGTTGGAATATTTTTCCACTTCGTGGAGATGCGCACAATCGACCCTGAAAGGGTTGTATACGTAAGTTTGGTGGCATCGCCCCAACCGAATTCAAAGCCAATGAAACAACACCCTGAAGGGGTGAAATACCGTTTGCGTAACATGAGTTACATAAGTGTATGAAATCTCCCCCCGCATCGTTTTCCCAGCCCTATCAACTCTCCGACGACCGGATCGAAGCGTACCGCCGGAATGGGCACATCCTGCTCGAAGGCGTTTGCTTGATCGAGGAGATCCGCTACATTTGTCCCCTCATCCTGGGCGTTGTGGAGGAAGTGGTGCGGCGAGAGGATACGCAGGGGCGGATTTCCGATTACAGCAGTCTCTTCACGCAGGTGACGAACGTCTGGCGCCACGATCCGCGTGTGTTGGAGTTCATCTTCGCAAAGCGCTTTGCCAAGATTGCGGCAGACCTGATGGGAGTGAAAGGCGTACGACTCTATCACGACCAGGCTCTCATCAAAGAGCCGGGCGGCAAACCAACACCCTGGCATCAGGATTACTACTACTGGCCGCTCGACACCGAGCATACCATTACGATGTGGATGCCGTTTGTGGACGTGACTCGAGAGATGGGATCGATGAGCTTCGTCTCCGGCTCGCACGCGAACACGGCCTTCAAGCCGCTGCCGATTTCGGACACCTCGCAGGAATATTTCGAGAGGATCATCCGCGAACAGCAATCGCCCGTCGTCAGCTACGAATTGAAGGCAGGCGATGCGACGTTTCATTCCGGACGATTGCTGCATTCTGCTCACAGCAATTCCAGCCAGTGCCGCCGGGAAGTCATCACCATCATCTACTACGCTGACGGCACGCGGATTCTCGAACCGGACAACGAACACCGGAAAGTGGATATGGAAGTGTTCCATCCGGGACAAAAACCGGGCGATGTGGCAGCGAGCGAGTTGAATCCATTGCTGTTTTCGAATAAATAAATCAACTCAAGTTGACCGCCATGAGTGAGGGGTTAAAACCCCAGAAATTATTGTCTGGAATTGTTGTCCACGTCCTAAAGCCTGCCCGCCTCAGGGGGTTCCAAGAGGCAGGCGGGGACGTGGCTATAGCCCCGACCTTCAGGTCGGGGGTCGAAAATCCCCCCAAGACCAAGGGCTTTAGCCCTTTTTCTAACAAGGCGGTCAACTTGTGTAAATCAAGTTGAGCGGTTGTACATTAGGCCAAAAACATTGGCTAAATCGCCTGTCGCCATCGACTGAAAGTCGACATCGCTCGTCAAGTCGCTCCCACGCGGAGCGTGGGAATAAGATAAATCATCGATAAGGGGCTTCCGATGAAAGCCTTCAGAACTGTTATTGTATCCCTTCTCACACTATGGCTATCGTACGCGCTGCACGGCCAGTCGTTCACTCTCGAACAGATTATGAGCGCCCCCTTTCCAAGCGGTTTGTCCGCTGCATCCGCCTCTGGCGGAGCGGGGAAGGTTGCGTGGGTACACAATGCTCAGGGTGTGCGCAATATCTGGGTGGCTGAGCCGCCGGAGTACCACGGCCGTCAACTCACGCAATACACCGTTGATGATGGGCAGGACTTGAGTAGTCTTGGATGGTTGCCCGATGCAAAAACGATCGTCTACGTGCGTGGTGGAGGTCCCAACCGGCAGGGTGAGTTTCCCAACCCTACCAGCAATCCCGCAGGAGCCGAGCAGGCGATTTGGAGAATCTCTCTTGAAGCTGGGCCGCCGGTAAAGATTGGACAAGGAAACAGTCCGGCAATTTCTCCGAAAGGCGATGCTGTTGCGTTTCTCCGGCGCGGCCAAATCTACTGGGCGCGTCTGGATACGGTGAAAGAGCCGACGCAGTTGGTGCAGGCGCGTGGGAACGCCGGCTCCCTTCGCTGGTCGCCCGACGGCTCGAAGCTCGCATTCGTCAGCAGCAGGGGTGAGCACAGCTTCATCGGTGTCTATGATGTGGCAGCGAAGACAGTGCAATTCCTTGAACCCTCGGTAGATCGAGACAGCAATCCCGTCTGGTCGCCGGATGGCAGACGTGTGGCCTTCCTCCGCACTCCATCAACGACGAGGGTAGGACTGTTTGGTCCTCAACGCAGCGGCACACCGTGGTCGATTCTTGTCGCAGATGTTGTGACCAGTCGCGGACGTGTCGTCTGGCGTGCACAGGAGGGTGTGGGAAGTGTTTTCCGCGGCGTCGTTGCCTCAAACCAACTTCTCTGGTGTGCCGGGGATCTGCTTGTCTTTCCCTGGGAACGCAATGGCTGGACGCTCCTCTACGCCGTCTCTGCACAGGGCGGCGAAGCGAAGTTATTGACGCCCGGAGAGTTTGAGGTGGAATATGTAACGCTCACTCCTGATAGGCGCGAGGTGGTTTTTAATTCTAACCAGGATGACATTGACCGAAGACACCTCTGGCGCGTGAACGTTGCGGCAGGACGCCCCGTACAGGTGACGAAAGGCAAAGGCATTGAGTGGGATCCCGTTGTTACAGGCGACGGCAAAGCGATTGCCTTTTTCCGATCGGACGCGCGCAAACCGGCGCATGCTGCGATTCTCGTAGGGTCGGGAGAGTCGCGTGAACTTGCGCCGCGGACGATTCCAGAAAGTTTTCCGTCGAATGCTCTCGTGGAACCTGAGCAAGTCATCTATACCGCCGCCGACGGGATGAAGATTCCTGCCCAACTGTTCCATCCTCCGAGGGGGCGACGAGGCGAGAAGTATCCTGCGGTCATTTTTATTCACGGCGGATCACGACGACAAATGCTGCTCGGCTGGCATTATCTCAGCTACTACCACAACAGCTATGCGCTGAACCAGTATTTAGCGAGCCGGGGATACTTCGTGCTTTCGATCAACTTTCGCAGTGGTACGGGCTACGGGATGGAATTTCGCGAGGCGCTCAGGTACGGCGCAACAGGCGCCAGCGAATTTAATGATGTGCTCGGCGCGGGGCTGTACTTGAAGAATCGTCCCGATGTCGATCCGGAGAAGATCGGCCTCTGGGGTGGCTCGTACGGCGGCTATCTGACTGCCCTGGGACTCGCACGTGCATCCGAACTGTTTGCGGCGGGCGTTGACATCCACGGTGTACACGACTGGAATGTCGGGATCCGAACCTTCGTACCGAACTTCAATCCGCTCGAGGACCCGGAGCGTGCTCGCGTAGCTTTTGAGTCGTCGCCGATGGCCTCGGTCGATAGCTGGCGCTCGCCGGTGCTCGTCATTCACGGCGATGACGACCGTAACGTGTCGTTCACCGAAACCGTGGCGTTAGTCGAGAAGCTCCGCCAGCGGGGCGTCGAGGTTGAACAACTCGTGTTTCCCGATGAGGTGCATAGCTTCTTGCTGCACTCGAACTGGCTGAAGGCGTTTCAGGCGACCGCAGATTTCTTGGACCGGAAGCTGAAGGGAAAACGGTGAGAGCAGGAGGTGAGGAGTGGAGAGGGAATTCTTCTTTTGGGAGTAACTCCTCAGCGAATTTGTTGTACCCCGTGGCTTTGACTGCAACCGTGGGGTTGTACTAAGTACTTGTCTTGGTGGGATAGGCATTCTTGTCCCGCTTTACGGTTCCGCTTTCCAGAATCCCGCTTTCTGCGGAATCTCCCGCTCTTTGGATCCCGCCTGTGAGCGGGATCCCTAGAAGGCGGGACTGAGAAGCGGGAGATCCCGTCTCATTGTATAAGTAATTGTGACGGGAAAAGCGGAACGAAGATTTTTTGCCCACGCCTGCCGGCAGGCAGGAATCTTCACTAATCGTCACTAATGATTTTGGATCTCTTCGTGTAGATTCGTGTGGATTCGTGGGGGATTTTTGGTTGTGGCTTTCCCACGTTAGGAACGCAATCTTCCCACAAAGTCTTGATGACAGCAGACAACGAGCTTCTTCCAGATACCCGCCGTGCGGTGGTGGCTGGTCTCTTTGCCTGTCTGCTTCTTCCGATCTTCCAATCCTTTGCTCAGACCGATTCACCCTCCCGCGCTGAAGAACTGATGAATCGGGGAGAGTTCCAACCCGCGCGGCAGATTCTCGAACAACATCTCCAACACACTCCCGACGATGCGTCCGCACACCGATTGTTGGGTAGACTCCTCTACTGGCTGCACGATTTCGAGCGCTCTCGTTTTCACTACAATCGCGCGCTCGGTCTTGAAGCAGAAAATACTTCACTTCGGCTTGAGTACGGAAGGATGTTAGTGGAAACCGGAAATTGGAGTCTTGCGCGGGACATCCTCCAACCGCTCCGCACAAACGCTGACCTCCCTGCCGGACAGGTAGGGCAGGCAGGCCACGCAGCGGAAGCTGAATATCTTCTCGGCCTGATCGAGTACTGGGACGGCGACTGGACAAGCGCTATCGAGCATTTCGAAGCAACGCTTCGCGTTAGTCCCCAGCATGCCGATGCGCGTCGGTATCTTCGAGATATTCGCATCGCATCAGCACCTTCCGTCTCCTTTTCCTCCGAGGTCCAATCCGATACACAGCCTCTCGACCGATTGGTACTAACCGGACGGGCCGTCTGGAACAGCACGCCATTGCAAGCCTTTACTGTGCATGCCGAGAGGCAGAATGTACAGGCTTCCACATCGACGCCGAATATCTCCAGTGTTATGGTCGGTTACTCCCAATATCACGCGTCGCTCAGGGTTGACACCGAGGCTGGAGTCGGTCTGCTCCAGCGGTCGTTCACTTCGAAGTCTATAGGATTGTGGCGCGCGGCAGTGGGGCTTCGGCCTTTCGCCTCACTCAAGCTCAGCCTTCGCGGTGAGCACACCGGCTATCATTGGACGACCGCGAGTGTTGAGACGCCTGTGCATACGATATCCTTCGGCGTTTTCGTTGACTGGAATTCGCCCGGCGGATGGACGGGGCAGGCGGCGTATGAGGTTGTCCGGTTTCCGGACAAGAACACGATGCAGCGGAGTTATCTCTGGCTTCTCGCGCCGGTATTGCGCGATGGAGAGACGCGCTTGAGCATAGGCTACAGTTTTAGCCGGAGCGATACGAAGGAAAATCGCTTCACATTAAAGCAGCAGAATGATCTCCGCTCCGGCGTTTATACTCCCTACTATACGCCGGAGGAGCAAACCATCCACACCATTATCGGAGTCTTCACGACGAGGGTCTCGCCATCAGTCAGCGTCCGAGCAAATCTTTCCTACGCCCTCTATGCTGTCGAGCAAGCGCCGTATTTTTTTTATGGTAGAAGCGTGGAGGGGCCGCCACCTGTTTTTAGGAGCTTCTCTCAACGTACATTTCGACCATGGAAAGCTAACGTTGCTTTGACGGGATCATTCAGCTCGCACGTTGCATGGTCCCTTGAAGGAACGTACTGGACCACGGCATACTACGACTCGCGCCATCTTGCGTTCACCATCTCCTACCGATTCATCCCTTCGGAGTAACCTCTTGGCGGGTGCCAAATCGACTTCGTTTCATCCGCAGGACCGTGAGGCATTCCGCTCCCTCTGGGTTCATCGCCGTGTACCGGCGGTACGAATAAGCGACCGCCTGATGCTCAGCGCGCTCATCACAGCGGGTCTCGCTGCAGTGCTGCTATTGTTCGATTGGTGGTTCCGTCCGGCGCATGTTGCCGAGCCGGTGCTGTTCGTTCTGCTTTCGGTTGCGTTCTGGTACGGCATCAGTCGTATCCTTGTCGGCTGGTTCAACTACATCGCTGTGGCGAGTCCGGAGGAACGGCCGGCGCCGGCGGGGAAGCGCGTGGCCATCTTCACGACAAGCTCGCCGGGTGAGCCGCTGTCGATGTTCGAGACAACGCTCGCCGCCTGCGCCCGTATCACCTATCTGCATACTACTTACCTGTTAGACGACACACAGGACCCGCGCTTTCGCGAAGTTGCACAGAAGCACGGCGCTGTCTGGTTAGAGCTGGTGGGATTGCCGGGTGCAAAGGCGGGCAAGATCAATCGTGCGTTAGAGCTGACGGACGAAGAGTTCATCCTCGTCCTTGACCCCGACCATATTCCGTTCCCGAATTTTCTCGACCGCGTGTTGGGGTACTTTGAAGATGCGCGCGTGGGATTCGTGCAGGTGAGCCAGGCGTACTACAATCAATTCCGCTCGTTCGTTGCGCGTGGTGCGGCGGAGCAAACCTATGTCTTTTACGGACCGGTGATGATTGGGATGTTCGGCCACGGCGTCAGTTTGGCAATCGGGGCGAACTGCACGTTTCGCCGCTCAGCATTTCAATCTATCGGCGGCCACGGCGTCGGGTTGACGGAGGATCTTGTTACATCCATTCGCCTCCATGCGGCGGGGTGGAAGTCGGTCTACGTGCCGGAGATTGTGAGCCGTGGGCTGGTGCCGGAAGACCTTGGTTCGTTCCTGAAGCAGCAGCTTAAATGGGCGCGCGGGGTGTTTGAGATTCTGTTCGCAGAGTTCCCTCGTCTCGCCCCCAAGCTCACGTGGCGGCAGCGACTTTCCTATCTGATGATCGGTACCTATTATCTCTGCGGCACGACCACGCTCATCTACATCGCCATTCCGTTTCTCTATTTGTGGTTCGGGTTCCTTCCTGCCGCCATGCGCTTCGAAGAGTTCTTGATTTCCATCCTGCCGGTCGGTATGTTGAGTGCGTTGATCTATCTGTTTGTTCAACGCTGGCTCTGTCATCCCGAAACCGAACGCGGCCTGCACTGGCGCGGATTGATGCTCAAAGTCGGATGCTGGCCCGTGTATCTCTACGGTACGATCCTCGCCATCTTGGACCGGACAGTTCCGTACATCCCCACGTCCAAAGAAGCGCAGCGTGGAGCGTTCGGTCGCCTCGCTGCACCGCATCTCGTCGTGATGGTGCTGTATCTTATGACCGTTGCGCACGTCGTATGGACGCGACTGACCAAACTGTCCGAGGCTGAGCTTATGTTGACGAGCGAAGCGGTGTGGGGCATGATTGGCTTTGAAACACTCTCCATGCTTATGCTCGGCGGCGTGTTCTATGCAGCGTGGGAGGCGACACGGCCGCCGGCAGGGAACGCCTGGGACGCCGTTGACCTGACAAAGGAACCATGGCAATGAAAGCTTCGTATCGGATTCTGGTTACTGCTGCGCTTCTTCTTGTTCTTGTCGTTGCCTTCTGGGGATTGTCCTATGTAGGAACCCGAACCGAGGGCCCGCTCAGCCGTCTGCTTTCGGTGACCGGTGTTGTTGTGAGCGAGGTGGAGAACTGGTTCACGCGCGCTGTGCGCGGGCAGGGACGTGAAGCGCAGTTAGAGTGGTTCCAAGTCTATCGGAACAACCTCTCGCGTCTGCAGCAACCGGACCGAGTATTGCTGGGCGCGTACGACAACGGGCTTCCACATTCCATGGAAACGGTGCTACGGCTTGAGCAGGCGTTGGGGACGACCTTCCCGCTCGTCCACTTCTACACAGCGTGGGGAGATAAACCCGAGCAGCAGTTTCCGCAGAAACTCGTTACCACCATCTGGAATCTCGGCTCGGTTCCCGTCATCACCTGGGAGCCGTGGTTAGTGGATTTCGAGAACGCGAAGCATCCGCATCTGCCCCTGCGTGATCAACGAGATAAGGGGGGATTGGAGGCGGTCGCACGGGGCGAATACGATTTCTACATCGACCAATGGGCAAAGGATGCGGCGGCGTTTGGGAAGGCGATCTTCGTCCGGCCGTTTCATGAAATGAACGACCCGTACCGCTACCCGTGGGGTCCACAGAACAACTCCGCTGCCGATTTCATCGCCGCGTGGCGGCACGTGGTGAATCGCTTTCGCGTTGCCGGAGCCACAAACGTGATCTGGTTCTGGTCGCCCCACCTCGCGTATGAGTTCTACATCTACTATCCCGGCGACGAGTATGTGGATTGGGTCGCCACGCTAGCGCTGAACTACGGCACCGTTGCCAACTGGTCGAAGTGGTGGACGTTCGAGGAGATTGTTGGGACGAAGTATATCTACCTTGAGGCCCTGAACAAGCCGATCATGCTTGCTGAAGTTGGCTCGTTGGCTGTCGGTGGCGATCGGGAGGAATGGTATCGCGCCGCGTTGACGAATCTGCCGGAGCGCTACCCCGCAGTAAAGGCGCTGATCTTCTTCCACAACTCGAGCGATGCCACCGTTACCTACCAGCGCCTCGATTGGTCGTTCGTGAACGACTCGACGATGGTGGTAGTCGTTCGAGAGGCGATCCGTCCACTGCAATGGAGTATCAATGAGTTGAACCCGTAGCTGGAGAGGAGAAAATCATCATAGCGAACAACAAGAGAATCTCTCGTCGGGAGTTTGTGAAGGAAGCGATCGCGAGGGCGGTGGGTGTGGGATTATTGCGATGAAGTCCTCTCGCCATCGGTGCAACGCCTCTACCGTTACCTCACACTCGCGGCTCACAGCATCAATATAGGTGCATGCTGTCCATATACTCTGGTTTGATTCGATCAAGAGAGCCGTTGATGCCAGCGTCGCTTGGGTGGTCGTTCCAAATGTGGAGGATGCGTCCGCGAATATCGTCATGGAAATCACTGTCGAGGTCGAGCGTGCAATGGAGTGGCGGCTTCCCTTCACGGTAAAAATCAATCCATCCTGTGACACGACCGGGTGTTGTGTTGTCCAGAATTCCCTCAAGGAGATTCGATGTGGGGCGGAAAGCCATAGGTCAGTCAAACACTAAAACGGCGTCTGTTGTTGATCCGCCTCATCAATAATTTTTTGTAGCTGGCTCACTAATGGCGGCAAGTCGTCTTTGATCGTGTCCCACAAAACGTTCAGGTTGATGTCAAAGTACGCGTGAATCAGTCTGTTGCGCGTGCCGATGATATCTGCCCACGGGATGGATGAAGTTTGTTCTTGAAATTCTCGCGAAACCCGCGATGCAGCTTCTCCAACAATCTGAATGAGTTGCACAAGAGCGAGCCGTAACTGTTCGTCCCTATCCAAATCCGCTCGTGACTGGCCCTTCGCAAACAGCAAAGCCTTGCTTGCATATTCAAGCATATGGCGAAGTCGAACTGCATCATTTTCACTGAGCGGCATAGAGAGGCTGGGCTTCTTTTACCACCTCATCGCGGAAATAGCGGCTGAGGTCCTCTGCAGTCCGGAGATCCACGTTGCGCCCGAGAATTTCGGTTAGTTCCCTTTCCAGGCGAGAGAACGTAAACAGTCCCATCGGTTGGCCCGGTGTGAGTTCTACCAGCACATCCAAATCGCTGTCGGGTCTGGCATCGCCGTGCAGCGTTGAGCCAAAAATCGAAAGCTTCTGCACGTGATACTTTCGGCAGACCTGCTCAAGCTCGTGTCGCGTGGTATCGGAGATGTGGAATGGCATGGTTGAACCTTTCGTGAGCATCATGCAGCTATGACAACCAGTCTAAAATTACAGGAAAAAGAATAGGAATCAACCTACCGAGTCTGCTTACGATGTGTGGGAAGCATCGCCGTTTTTGTGGGCGGAGACTTCGCTGAGTCTGCACTTCTCTCCATTTTTTCTTACCTTCTTGCTGTATGCCATCCAAATTTGCTATCGGTGTCGACCTCGGTGCAACGTCGGTGAAGACCGGCGTTGTTTCTGCTGACGGCACGATTGTCTATCAAACGAAGCTGCCATCGCACGGCGAGCAGGGTCCGGCGGCAGTCGTGAAGCAGATCGAAGCTTCAGTGCGCGACGCACTGCAACATGCGGACGGAATCTCCGGCATTGGTGTCGGTGCGCCGGGGGTGGTGAACGACGCCGGTGTCGTGCAATCGCCGCCGAATTTCGCTCACTGGGATGCCGTACCGCTGCGCGACGAGATGGAAAAGCTCTTTAGCAATCTCGCTATTCAAGTCGAAAACGATGCCAACGCTGCTGCGATCGCGGAGTCGCGCTTCGGAACGGGGAAGGAGTTTCCGAACTTTCTGTTTGTCATCTGGGGGACGGGCGTTGGCGGGGGCATCATCCTTAACAGCGCAATCTATCGCGGCCCAACCGGCGGAGCGGGTGAGGTCGGCCACATTACTATCGACCACAACGGCCCGCCGTGCAACTGCGGCAACCGTGGATGCGTTGAAGCCTACGTGGGACAGCGCTATCTTTCCAAGCGCACGGCCGAGCGGTTAGAGGGGCATTCTTCTTCCCGTATTCTTGACCTTGCGGGCGGCGACATGTCGAAAATCGAGCCTGCATTCATCGCGCAAGCAGCGCACGATGGCGACGGCCTTGCGATGGAAATTCTCTCGGAAGCCGGCCGACTGCTCGGCGTGGCCATCGCTTCTGTGATGAATACGCTTGATCTGCGCGTGGCTATTATCGGAGGTGGTGTTTCGGCGGCGGGAGAGTTTGTGATGAAGGCAATCGAGGATGAAGTCTGCTGGCGCGTGCTCAAGCCGCTTCGTGCTGATATTCGCGTGCTTCCCGCCCGTCTCGGAAATAACGCAGGCATCCTCGGTGCAGCGGGGTTGGTATTGTGAGACAAGGGTCGAGGTTATCGATGCGCACAATGCTTCTCCTTCTCGCGGCGTTTGTGTTTCCAGCGTCGCTCTTCTCCCAAGTTCCCACCGACACGCTCGCCCCTGCACGCGTCGACACTGTCGTTACCACGCGCACTTCGGACGTGGATACGCTTGTGGTCTACTCTGCAAAAGACTCCATCACGTACTCGATGGGCACCCGCACGATGTATCTGTACGGACAGGCGGAGTTGAAGTATCGAACGATCGAACTCAAGGCGGAGCGGATACAGATGAATTGGGAGACGTCCACACTCCACGCCGAGGGCATTCCCGACCCTAAGGACACGACGAAGTGGATCGGTCTTCCCATTCTGACCGACGCGGGGGAGAAGTACGACGGTGCGAAGATCAGCTACAACTTCCGGACGAAAAAGGGGCGGATTACGATGGCTAACACGCAGATCGAGCAAGGATATTACCACGGTGAGAAGATCAAAAAGGTAGAAACCGATGTGCTCTTTGTTGCGCACGGCCGCTACACAACCTGCGACCTCAATCATCCGCACTTCTATTTCTACAGTCCGAAGATGAAAGTGGTGCTGCGGGATAAGGTCATCGCCGAGCCGATCTTCTTTTTTATCGCCGATGTACCGGTGTTTGCGCTGCCGTTCGGCGTGTTTCCGAACAAAGCGGGACGTCGTTCCGGCATTATTGCTCCTGCATACGGCTACGATGCTCGGCGCGGGCGCTACATCAGCAACTTCGGCTATTACTGGGCCATCAGCGATTACCTTGATGGTGCGACGACGTTCGATTGGTTTACACGCGGCGGGTGGATGAACCGTTCGCTTCTCCGCTACGCACTGCGGTATGCGTTCACGGGTTCGGTCAGCGCTAACATTACCCGCGCACACACGGGAGAGCCCGGCGACCCTGACCGCACCGAACAGCGCGATTACAATATCAATCTGTTTCACAATCAGCAGATCGACCCGACGACGCGCTTCGACGCCAACGTTACATTCACGACCGGCACATTCTATCGAAACTTCAGCTCCAATCTCGACGAGATCCTTCGCCAGAACGTCATTTCCACCGCAACGTTCTCCAGGTCGTGGGAGGGAACCAACCGTGCGCTCAGCGTGAGTCTGTACCGCGATCAAAACCTGACCACCGGTGCAATCGAAGAGCGCCTGCCGTCCATCTCCTTTGCGCAAGGACAGTTCTATCCGTTCCGCCGCACAACACAGTCTCGAGGAATCGGAACGACCGGCGAGATCGAACAGGCGTGGTACGAATTGATCGGCATCAGCTATAATGCGCAAGGGCAGAGGAACCGGTCGAAAACGGTGGACATCATCAAGAGCCGTGTGAACCGGGATCAAGATAGCCTGCGGACCGAGCAGCGGCAGGAGCGGTTCGGAGTGAACCATCAGCTTGACATTTCAGCGGCGTCGAAGCTTGGCTACATAACGCTCTCGCCGTTCATGAACTACAACGAGCGGTGGTACACTACGCGCATCGAGCGGGACGCGGCGGGCACGCGCGACGTGCGGGGTTTCTTCGCCGTGAGAACGTTCAACAGCGGCCTCTCGGCTTCGACGCGGTTTTATGGGATTATGCAGCCGCAGGTATTCGGAATTACGGGCATCCGGCATACGGTAACGCCGAATCTTTCGTTCAACTATCGGCCGGATTTTTCTGAGCCGCGATTCGGTTACTACGGCACGTATCGCGACACGACCGGGCAGGAAGTTCAGTACAGTTTCTTCGAGCGGGAAGTGTACGGCGGCGCGCCGCGAGGACGCCAACAAAGTCTCAACCTCTCCGTCGGTAATCTTTTTGAAATGAAATATCAGCCTGCCGATACGGCCGAGAAAGAACAGAAAGTCCAGCTCATGAACGTTTCCGCCGGCGTCTCGTATAATGTTGCCGCTGACAGTCTGCGCCTTTCGGCGCTGTCTCTCAGCTACCGTACCGATATCGGTCGGAACTTGAACCTCTCCGCGTCGACCACTCATGACTTCTATGTGTTTGACGAGCGAATTGGCGGGCGGGTGAATCGCTTCAATCTTACGGACAAGAAGTACCTCGCCGATCTGACGAGCGTTTCGGTGAGTGTGAGCACGAGCTTCAGCGGAGAAAAGAAACCCGCCAGAAGCGGGGATTCAGGGATTCCCCGCGATGTGGTGGAAGAACAGGAGCGCGTTTCGGGAATGCCGGGATTCGGCGCACAACGACAGTCGTACACGGGCATGTTTGGCAGTGAGAGCGCCGATTTTAGCATTCCCTGGAATCTTGCGCTCTCGTACACGTTCTTGCAAAGTCAATTCGACCCGCGCAAGAAAGTGCGGAGCTCGTCCATCAACGCCAACCTCTCCTTTAATCTCACCGATGCATGGCGGTTCTCCGCTAGCGGGAGCTACGATTTCATCCGCAAGGAGTTCGCCGCGCCGAGCATCAACATTTATCGCGACCTCCACTGTTGGGAGATGTCGTTCTCATGGTTCCCGATCGGATTCTACAGCGGGTACCGCTTTGAGCTGCGCGTAAAGGCGCCGCAGTTACAGGACATTAAGATTACGAAACAGGCAAGCGAGAGAGGGACGTATTTTTAGGGGGTGAGTGGAAAAGCAAAGATCAAAAGATCAGAAGTCGACGTAGCGTTTTTTTTACGCAGCCAGAGACAGAAAGCAGAAGGCAGGTTTGTCTGTACTCGACTGCATGGGGATGAAGCGGTTGCAAGCTATAAACGTGAAATACCTTTACCTAACGTGGGCAAGCCTGCCTGCCCTGCCTGCCGGCAGGCAGGCGGCAGGCAGGCCACCCGCCAGAATGCGAAGTGAGCTGGCAACCAAAAAAGATTGATCCACGAAGCACACGAAGGAACACAAAGTTCTTTTAACCGCGAATCAACGCGAATCGACGCGAATCTGATGGGAGAAAACCTTACCTTCGTCAAGATTCGTGCCTGCACACTGAAGTGCTGTCGTATCGTTGTAGAGTCCTCAAATATTTATCCCGCTTTCCGCTCTTCATACAGGTAGATCGGTTCTTTGAACTTGAGGATGGTCTCGCGCGTGATGATACATTTTGAGACGTTCTGGCGCGAGGGGAGTTGATACATGATTTCGAGCATGATGCCTTCGATGATGGAGCGAAGGGCGCGAGCGCCCGTCCCGTGTTCGGTGGCACGTTCGACAACCGCTTTTAATGCGGCGTCGTCGAATTCTAATTCCACCCCCTCCAGCCGCAAGAGTTTCTGATACTGCTTCACGATGGCATTTTTTGGCTCGGTGAGGATGTTCAGCAGCGCTTTCTCGTCAAGCGAATGCAGCGCAGCAATCACGGGTAGCCGTCCGACAAATTCCGGAATCAGGCCATACTTCAGCAAGTCATCTGGCTCCACTTGGCTGAGATACAGGTCTCTCGACTTGCTCTTTTTTCCTCGTACGTCGGCGCCGAACCCGACGGGATTTTGGCTCACACGCCGCTCGATGATTTTCTCCAACCCCTCGAATGCCCCGCCGCAGATAAACAGGATGTTCTTCGTGTTGATATTGATCAGACTCTGTTCGGGATGCTTGCGGCCGCCTTTTGGTGGCACGCCGGCGATGGTCCCCTCGAGAATTTTCAGGAGTGCTTGCTGAACGCCTTCGCCCGAGACGTCGCGCGTAATCGACGCGCTGTCGCTTTTGCGACTGATCTTATCGATCTCGTCGATGTAGACGATGCCGCGTTCGGCACGCTCGACGTTATAGTCGGCATTCTGCAGGAGGTAGACGAGGATGGTTTCGACGTCGTCGCCCACATAGCCGGCTTCGGTCAGCGTTGTGGCGTCGGCGATGGCGAAGGGGACGTCGAGGATGCGCGCCAGCGTTTGCGCGAGGAGCGTTTTGCCCGTGCCGGTTGGCCCGATGAGGAGGATGTTGCTTTTCTCGATTTCGACGTCGTCGAACGTCTGCGGGTGTTCGTGTGTGTTGATGCGTTTGTAGTGGTTGTAGACGGCAACGGCGAGCGTCTTCTTGGCCTGCTCCTGGCCGATGACGAATTCATCCAGCGCCTTCTTGATGGCCGACGGCGTTAACAGCCCGCGCGAGGCATGCTTGCGCGCGCTGATCGCGGCCATGTTGCTCCGGATGATATCGACGGAGCTTGAGACACACAGATCGCAAATGTACACATCCGGCCCAGCGATAATGCTGTTGACTTCCTCCGGCGCGCGGCCGCAGAACGAACAGGTGATCTTTTCGCCTTGTTTGGATTTCTGGCTCATGTAGACCTCAGCGTGCTGTTATTTCTTCCCGTCAAGCCGCTTTGTCAGGATGTTATCGATCAGACCGTACGTCTTTGCCTCTTCAGAGGAGAGGTATTTATCGCGGTCGGTGTCCTTTTCGACTTGTTCCAACGACCGGCCGGTGTGCGCGGCAAGGATTTCGTTGATCCGTTTCTTCGTTTTCAGAATCTCTTCTGCTTGAATGCTGATGTCGGTTGCCGTTCCCTGTACACCGCCCCACGGCTGATGGATCATGATGCGTGAATTCGGGAGCGCTGTCCGTTTGCCTTTTGTTCCGCCCGCGAGCAACACGGCGCCCATGCTCGCTGCCATGCCGATGCAGATGGTTGAAACGTCTGGGCGAATATATTGCATTGTATCATAAATGGCAAGGCCGGCCGAGACGCTTCCGCCCGGGCTGTTGATGTACAGATGAATATCTTTTTCCGGGTCTTCCGACTCGAGGAACAGGAGTTGCGCAATGATGAGGCTGGCAATGGTGTCATCGATTGCCGTGCCGAGAAACACGATGCGTTCCTTGAGCAGCCGCGAGAAGATGTCGTACGCCCGCTCGCCCCGTCCGGTTTGTTCAACCACAATGGGGACGAGCTGATTGTAGATTCTGGAAGTACTCATAGTATCCTTTCTTACCATTGATCTGTTGGTCGTTCTACGTGTTTGACCTTGACGCGTGCGGCCAACGACTGCATCAGCTTGTCGCTGAGCACCCGACTCTTGACCTCGTCGGAAGTCTTATAATAGTTGATTAACCTCTCCTTGTCAATCCCAAGCTTGGAGGCTTCCTGTTCAGCGATGGAGACGAGGTCGGCGTCGTCCACGTTGAGGCGTTCTGCGTTGATGATCTCCTCGCGTAGAAGCGCCCACTTTGCCTGGAAGACGGCGTAGGGATAATTGCGCTGTGCAAACTGCTCAAGGTCGAAGTCGTCCGGCAGCTGGCGGTTGGGATACTGATTCCTGATTTCGTCGAGCAGTCCGCTGAGGACGCTGCGTGTGAGGGAGTTGGGAACCTCGAAGTCGTGTCTGCGAAGAATCTCGCCCACCAGGTTATTCAGGAACGCGCGGCGGCTTTTTTCTTCCCAATAGTGTTCGAGGTCTTTACGGAGATTTGTTCGGAAATCGTCAACGGTTTTCATTTTCTCGTCGGTGATCGTTGCGATGAAAGCGTCGTCCACTTCCGGCAGAACAACGCGCTGAATCTTCTTCACGTTGACCTTCATGTTGACCGTATGGGAGCGGTCACCGTGTTTGTGTTCGAAGGTCAGTCTGTACTCACCGCCGCGTTCGGCGTTCTTCAGCGCGTCCTTGATGGGTTGCTCGAGATTGGAGTCTGCTAAGTAGAATTGCGTGTTCTCCGTCTTCTTGCCGATAATCGGAAATCCGGTTTCGTCCAACTCTTGGAGGTCGACTGTGACAATGAATTCATCTCCCTCCACACGCTCCGCTGCTTCGGTTGTGCTGTTGATCCGGCGGAGCCGGAGAATCTCCCGATCCACATCGTCGTCCGTTACCGGGTGGATCGGTTTTTCGACCTCGAAGCCGGTGTATTCTTTCAGTGTGATGGTTGGCCGAATATCGTATTTGATTTTGAACCAGAAGGATTCACCGCGCTTGTAGTTCATGTCCACGAGCGCGGGTTCTCCAATGGGCTTCAATTCGTGCTCGACAATCGTCTGGCGGTACAGCTCGCTTGCAACGGATTCGAGTGATTCTTCTTCGATCAAACTGCCGTAGAGTTTCTTCACGAGATTGAGCGGAGCTTTGCCTTTGCGGAAGCCTTTGATCTCGACTTTCGGCTGGTATTCCCGGTACGCTTTCTCAAAATGCGGCCGAAGCTCATCCGGCGTTACGGCGATTTCAACTTCTCTGGTTACTTCCGAAACTTTGCTGACGGTTACTTCCACGATTGCGATTCCTATTCGTTGATGAATGAGAACCGTGCGATGGTTGAGAACTCTCGCGCGGTGAATTCATTGGTGGGTTGAGGGGGATTCTGTCCCCGCACCAGAGGCGCACGTTTCCACATCCGCCCAATTTGTAGCATGACAAGGTTACTGAGTGGTGTTACGCAGAACCATTTCTTTACGGTTATGGAAGCAAAAAATCTCCCCCGCTCTTTCTCATTCCGTCCAGTATGGTCGGGTCTGGAGAGCCGACCTACAACTTGAGTATTGTAGGACGGGACTCCTGTCCCGTCCACGCTGTGGTCGGGTCTGGAGAGCCGACCTACATCTTGAGTATTTGTAGGATGGGACTCTGCATCAGAGGCCTGCCTGACGCCTGCCCGTGCCGCGGGAGAAAGTCCCCGCCAGCCTCCACTGATTCATGGTCGGCGGGCGGGGAGCTCTCACGTCCTTTCGGATCCCGACAACTGCAACATGTGGGTAGAGAGGGAGTCTGCGCCGAAGGCGCATCAGCCTACGGCTGAGAACCCCCACGGGTTTCCCCACTAGCAGGCTGTTGAAAAAGTGGTTATGACAACAAAAAAAATCATCGGGACGATTTTTTTGAGAGAGGAGCCACGTCTCTACGACTGTTATTGGTTTTCCGTTGCTGCCTCAGAAGCTCAAGTGTCGCTTTGTTGGGGACTCGAGAAGCGTAGTTCATCGGTTTTAAGTGGGTTGAGGCACAACATTCTTGATGCGTATCAGGTTGTAAATCGCAGTGGTGAAGGTGAACATCCAGCC
>JBGFRR010000040.1:0-4488 GCA_041695045.1 Bacteroidota bacterium | reverse complement strand
CCGCGCATGATGGACGATCTCCTCTGTTGGTGGTGAGTAGCTACAAATATAATACATCATCGCGCGGTTGCGACATGGAATAGAAAAAATATTTTCTATGAGTTTTTCAACAGCCTGCTAGCGCCCCGCCGTGTTCACGAAGCGCATCGACGATTAGGCCTTCGTGCTCTTGATCGAAGGCTTGCCGATTCACCTCCCGAACGGCTCCGACATCGCCCGGCTGCTCGTCTCGGATTTCAATCAAGGTCGTTCTTCGTTTGTCCGCCGAACGCTCCCGTTCAGCGGCGAGCCGCTTGCGGCGCGTGGTCCGCTGCAGCCGCGAGTTGTACGGCCACGCTACCGCTCCTCGAGCACTGGCAACTGATCGACGGGCACAAGGATCCGAAGCGAGCGCGCGATGCCTGGCTCGCGCGAGATGAGTCCGCGCTTCTCCAGCGTGAGCACCATCTGATGAATCGACGGTGCAGACACTCTGAAGAACCGCTGCATGTCTGCCTCGGCGGGCGGTCGCCTGTTGATGACTGTGTACGCGCGGATGAACGCCAAGTACTGACCCTGCAACGGCGTGAACGCGGCAGTCATCGATCACGATTGATCCGTACAACGGTCGGCATCAGCGGCGGCGCGAGCGCAGCGAAGCGCCGTCCGCTGCATGCCGGTGTTGGGCGGGCTTTTGTGGTTGAAAGACTCACGCTGACCCTAAGCGACCTTTATTTTCCCCAAGCACCAAACTTTGCTAATGCTCATCTTGTGCGACTCGGTATTTCTGGCAGAAAGTGAATGGTCTCGCCGTCAAAGGCGGCAAGCAACCAATCCTTTGAAACTTGAGCAACGGCTTGCTTCATTCGGCCTATTTCAGCCGCCGTCAGACCGCCTGCTCCTGATTTGAGTTGAACAAACTTGATTTCAATGGCATCGGCTTCTGCGGGCTTTATTCGTGCCATGATGGCGTCTACCACTCCAGTACGAGGAGCACCGCTTTCGCCTTCAAAGAATAAAATCTTCCAGCCGTTAGATCTGCACCACGACGCTAATGCTTCTTTGCTTGCCTTTTCACTCTTACTTGCCTTGTAAGTCGGCCTGCGCCGTGTTGCCCATGCTTTCTTGGCGGCTTGGCTTCTTGAATTTGCCATGATGTAGAGTGATGCTCCCGTTTGCTTTGCGGGCTACGTTACTTCCTTCGTCGCGTGCGCTGACTTGACGAACCTTTACATTTCAAGACTTGCTCAACTTTCGTGCTTACGCTGATTGTAACGTGCCCGCCCAACTACTGTTTATACGGTTTCCAGATAATATACATCGCTGAACGTTCCCTATCAAGCGTCCTGTCGAGAGTACTTCAGGAACTGTACTTCAGGAACAACGCCGGTATGACGACCAGATTGAGCGCCGTGGAACTGAGCAATCCGCCTAAAATCACAATCGCCATGGGAGATAGAATCTCACTCCCCGGATCACCGCCTGCAACGGCAAGGGGAATGAGCGCTAAGCCGGTTGAAAGAGCAGTCATCAGCACCGGACTGAGCCGCTCCATAGAGCCTTGCTTCACAGCCTCCGTAAGAGGCTTTCCTTCACCCAGGAGAGTTTGGTAGTGAGAGACTAAGAGAATGCCATTTCGCGTTGCAATACCGAAGAGTGTGATGAACCCGATAAGCGACGCGACGCTCAGCACGCCGTCAGAAAGAAACACCGCAACGATCCCGCCAATCAATGCCAGAGGAAGGTTTACCATAACGAGCAGCGCGACACGAATCGATTGAAGCTGAAAGTAAAGAATGAGAAAAATGATGAGTATTGCCGCGACGCTCAACAGCGAGATTATCCGGGTTGCCTCCTGCTCGCTTTCGAATTGCCCGCCGTACTCCACATAGTACCCTTGAGGAAGCAACACATTCCTTTCAATCCGCTGTTGAATATCGGTAATAACGCTGTGAAGGTCGCGACCCGAGACGTTCGCCTGGACAACGATCTTCCGTTGTGCATTCTCGCGGCTAATGGTGTTGATCCCCTTCTCTGAAACAATCGTGGCAAGCTCGGAGATTGGAACCTTGGTCCCAATCGGCGTGTCAAAGAGCGCCTGCCTGATTTTTGCAATGCTGCCCCGATGGTCGTCGTTGAAGCGTACCAGCAGATCAAAGTTCTTCTGCCCCTCCAGGACTTGAGAGACGACCTCGCCGTTAAAGGCAACGTCGATTGCTTCCGAGAAATTGGCTATCGTCATACCGTGCCGCGCCATTTGCAGCCTGTTTGCCTTGATGCGGATCTGCGGGACGTTCATCTGTTGCTCGGTCGCCAAATCCACTACTCCCTCAACCTGCTGCATCTGGTTCCGAATCTGCTCAGCGATCGCTCGTAGTCGATACAAATCGCTTCCGAAAATTTTCACGGCAATATCCGCTCGGGTACCGGAAAGCATGTGGTCAATGCGGTGGCCAATCGGCTGGCCAATGGTGATATTCGTGCCGGGAACAACGGAGAGCATTTTCCGAAGCTCGTCGAGTATTTCGTCTTTCGACATGCCGATAAGCTCGAACCGGGCGTCAAGCTCGGCGGAGTTGACCCCTTGCGCGTGCTCGTCAAGCTCGGCTCTCCCCGTACGGCGCGCGGTGGATTGGATGGCAGGATGACTTAGCAGAATCTTTTCTACAAGGCTTCCGATCTTATTGGATTCTTCGAGCGAAGTGCCCGGAACAGTGACGATACTGAGCGTAAGTGAACCTTCATTAAATTCGGGCAAGAAGGCGCGGCCAAGAAACGGCAGTATGGTTAAAGCAACAACCAGCGCCCCAACCGCTCCAGCGAGCACCTGTTGAGGCTTGCGCATGACGATATCGAGCGTTCGGGAGTACGCTTCTTTGAGATGACGAAGCACGAATGGATCTTCTTGTTTCTCCAAGAACCGAGCACGAGGGAGAAGATACGCACACAGCGCCGGTGTCACACTCAGGGCAACGAGAAGCGACGCCCCGATGGAAGCAATGTACGCGATTCCCAACGGACGCAACAGCCTCCCTTCGAGCCCACTTAAAAAGAACAGCGGCAGGAAAACGACGATGATGATCAGCGTTGCGTTGACAATTGAAGAACGGATCTCGCGGGAGGCATGGAAGATGACGTCAAGGGTCGGGCGTGGGTTCGGGGCGTGCTTATTCTCTTTGAGACGACGGAAGACGTTTTCCACATCGATAATGGCGTCATCAACGATGGCGCCAACGGCAATCGCCATTCCGCCAAGCGTCATGGTGTTGATGGTGATGTCGAAGAACTTCATCACGAAGACGGCAAAGATCAACGAAAGCGGTATTGCTGTCAGGGAGATGAACGTTGTCCGGAGATTGGCGAGAAACAACACTAACACAAGAACCACGAGTATGGCGCCGTCTCTCAGCACCGCGGCAACGTTGTCAATGGCAACCTGAATGAAATCCGCCTGACGGAAGATGTGGAAATTGATCATCATCCCTTCAGGAAGTGTTTTCTGAATGTCATCCAAGGTACGTTCGATCCTTCGCGTCAGCTCGAGCGTATTGGCTCCAGGTTGTTTCTGGATTGAGATGACGACAGCGGGCTGGGCGTTCACCGAAGCATCCCCGATCTTCACGGCGGCGTCCATCTTGAGATCTGCGACATCCTTCACAAGGATGGGAACACCTTCCCGAACGGCAACAACGGAGCGCCCAATGTCGTCCAATGAATGGACTCGACCGAGGCCGCGGACGAGGTACTCCTGCCCTTTCTCCATGAACACGCCGCCGGAGGAGTTCTGATTGGAGCTTTCGACAGCCCGGAGAACTTCCTGAAGCGAAATATCGTGTGCACGAAGCTTGTCCGGGTCAACGAGTACCTGATACTGTTTCCTTCCTCCTCCAATCGGAATGACTTGAGAAACACCGGAAACGGCAAGGAGTCTCCTGCGGATCGTCCAATCGGCAACCGTACGCACATCCAGCTCACCGTGCCGGTCGCTGGAAACGCTCACGAGCATGATTTCGCCCATGATGGAGGAGATGGGTGCAAGCACAGGGGGGGGAATACCGCGCGGCAGCAGTGCGCTGACGAGTTGAAGCTTTTCATTGACGATCTGCCGTGCGATGAAAATATCGGTGCCCCAGTCAAACTCCACCCAGATGATGCCGATGCCCATGGCAGAAGAAGAGCGCACACGGCGAACACTTGTCGCTCCGTGCACGGCAGTTTCGATGGGGAACGTGACCATCGTCTCCACTTCCTCCGTTGCCATGCCATGTGCCTCGGCAAGAATGACCACAGTGGGCGCGGTGAGGTCAGGAAAGACGTCTACCGGGATTCTTGTGACGGTGAAGACTCCGACACCGAGAATGAGAATCGAGGCAAGCACAACAAGGAGCCTGTTTTGCAAAGACCAACTGATAATACGATCGAGCATTTCAATTTCTCCTCAAGGAAAACTCCACAAGGTAAAATGTCGATCCCCCTCATGGCGGGATGACAAGTTTTTCCCGTAAGTAG
>JBGFRR010000066.1:0-4569 GCA_041695045.1 Bacteroidota bacterium | reverse complement strand
TGGCTTCGGAAACAGAGTCCGACGATGTTGCTCGAAGCCAATGGCAAGCGGTGGAGACGAAGTGTCCGCATCTCTGCACTGAGCATTGCTGTGGCGGTGTTGCTGTTGATTGCAGGCGTTATCGTGTATGAGTTTCTTCGTCCCCAACCAACCTTCATCCTTGAGGACGAAGACCGTCCGATCGGCGCACGGAACACAAGCCCCGTTCGTGGTCAAGCTATAATGCTTCCGGTTCTGTTTAGAGAGAACCAGCGAACCGCCGAAGCGCCGAAACGCATCTGGTTGAGCCATCGGGGAGAACGCATGAGTGGGGCAGAGTATATCCACGAGGCTACAGGGATAAGTCGCTGGGGTGTGTTTCGAGCTCCCCGTTTTGTGGGAAGCCAACCGGGCGAGTTCAAATCGTTCCCCGGTAAGCCGGCTGTCGCGCTTCCACCCCCGCGCAAGCAATCGGGAAAATCCTTCACAGATGTCGTTCGGCGAGAGCACGATGCAACAGCGGAATCTCGCCAACCAACGCTGACGAAACAGACTCTCGCCGACCTCCTCCACTATGCATACGGCGTAACGGAAACGCGGCGCTATCCGGGCGGCTCCATCCTCCTGCGGGCGGCAGCTTCTGCGGGTGCGCTCTATCCCACAGATATGTACGTTGCCATCAGAAACGTCGAAGGGATACCGCCCGGTATGTATTACTATCATGCAGCCAACCACAGTCTCGTGCACACGGGTTCGCGTGACGATGTTGAACGATTAGCGTCGGCCTCAGCCTACCACGGCTGGCTTGTCAACGCGCCTGCTACCATCATCCTGACGGTGATGTACGACCGAACCGTGTGGAAGTACCGCGACCGTTCTTACCGGTACGTGATGCTCGATGCCGCTCATGTGGCCGGCAATCTCACACTCGCCGCAACCGCGTTGGGAATGCCGTACCAGCTCGTCGGCTTGTTTGATGACCGCGGGGTTTCCGAAGCGCTTAGGTTGAACACCGCAGACGAAGGAGTGGTTCTCATCATGGCGCTGGGAAACCACACCAAAACACAGGAGATGAGGATTCCTGCGTTCGATCTGCCGATCCTACCTAAGAGCGTCGATGACATGGAACTGACGCGACTTTCGCATGCACTGACGTCCATGCGTTGGAAAGCCGGCTCCCTCCCTCTCTCTTCCATCCGCTTTGAGAAAGTCCCGGAGCGAGCAACCCGGCAAACGTATGCAATGCCAGCCAGTAGTACCAGCAAGCGTGATCTGTTTGAGGTCATCCAGACGCGCCGGTCGTTTCGAGAGTTTGCCCGCCGCGAGGTGAGATTGGAGGATCTTGCAGGCATCATCCGGGAGAGTTATCCGTGGCACAATCAGCCGGCGCTCGCCGAGGGTGGGCACTGGTCGCATCTGTACCTTGTCGTCCGGGCTGTCACGACACTCCCGGCAGGTGTTTATGTGTACAACCCTGAGTCCGACAAGTTGGAGTTGGTTGTGCGCGGCGAGTTCTCTCGGAAGATCGCGTCCGCCGGGCTCTCACAAGAATTGTTAGAACGCGCCGCCGTGGTTTTTGTCTGGGCGATTGACCTGAGCCGTGTGGGAACGCTTCATGGTGAGCGGGATTATCGGTACGGTTGCATCGAAATCGGTCTGTCTGGTGAGCGAGTCTATCTCGCTGCCGGCGCACGCGGACTCGGTGCCTGCGGCGTTGGTGCGTTCTATGACGACGAGGTAGAAGAGTTGTTACAGGTACGCAACAGCGACCGCCGCGCTATGTATCTGATGGGAATCGGGCAAATGCGGTAATGTCATCTCGTTGGGTTGGGAGATTGTGAGATAGAATCGCAGGTTACGTTTATTGCTTATGCAACTATATCGAATCAGGCACGATGAACAAGAACCCTCTTCTGTGGCTGATTGCCGTTCTCATTACTATGGGGACAGCATATTATCAACGAGCCACCGGCCCAACCTATCCCATTGATGGGAGAGTGAATTTCGCCGGTCAAGAAATCACGTATGAACTCCAACGATCGCAGAGCAGCAACTCACCCCTGCGCATTGAACTCAGAGTACACGATGAAAGGATAGCCGGCAAGGTTCGGTGGAAGAGATATCCAACCAATGATCCTCAGACGGAAATAACGATGTTGAACGAGAATGGTCTCCTCCGTGCTGATATCCCGCCACAACCCCCTGCGGGAAAAATTCAATATCAGGTGGAACTGACGTCGGATGAAAGCTCTCTCCTGCTTCCGGGCAGCGAGCCTGCGATCTTGCGCTTCAAAGACGACGTACCGTTGTGGGCTTTGGTTCCGCACGTTTTGTTTATGTTTCTTGCAATGCTGTTCTCAACACGGACCGGTTTGGAATGCTTTCACAAGAATCCACGGTACAAGAACCTTACACATCTCACTGTAGGGTTTCTCATCCTCGGCGGCTTTATATTTGGTCCGATCGTTCAACGCTATGCCTTTGGAGATTTCTGGACCGGATTTCCGGTTGGATTCGATTTGACGGACAACAAGACCTTGCTTGCGTTGATCGGTTGGCTCGTTGCCCTGATGATGTTGAAAAAGTCGCCTCACTCACACACGTGGATTATCGTTGCCGCGGTTGTCATGCTTGTTGTCTTCTTGATTCCACACAGTCTTGTCGGCAGTGAATTAGATTATTCGAAAGTGAATTAACGTAGCGACCGATTAGCCACAAATTAACTCAAGGAGATCAGCCATGAATTTTCCCGTCTGGGAAGTCCCCTATATTGGCGGCGGAATGCTCATCGGCATCATCGCGGTCTTCCATGTCTTCATCGCTCACTTCGCGGTGGGTGGGGGTTTATTTCTGGTTCTGACGGAACGCAAAGCCTATCGTGAGAACAATCCCGCGATGTTGGAGTATGTGAAGAAACACTCCAAATTTTTCCTCCTCCTTACCCTTGTGCTCGGCGCAGTGTCGGGCGTCGGCATCTGGTTTACCATCGGACTCGTCCATCCGTCGGCAACATCATCGCTGATTCACACGTTCGTTTGGGGCTGGGCGATTGAATGGGTCTTCTTCTTCGTCGAGATTTCCTCCATCATCATCTACGTGGCGATGTGGGAGAAGATGAGCCGCAAGGCGCACCTTACCATCGGTTGGATCTACGCCGCAAGCGGATTTCTGACGCTCGCCGTCATCAACGGCATCGTCTCGTTCATGCTCACCACAGGCTCGTGGGTGGAGACGAGGAATTTCTGGGATGGCTTGTTCAACCCAACGTACCTCCCGTCGCTCGTTGCACGGATATTGATCTCGGTGGCGTTTGCGGGGGTGTACGCGTTCCTCACGGCAACGCGCCTGAAGGATGAGCACGCGCGCATCACGGTGACCCGCTATTCGGCAACCTGGGTGTTGCCCGCGTTGATTCTCTTTCCCCTTTCGCTCTGGTGGTATTACACACAGATCCCTGCAACAGCACAGGAGATCGTCGGCGGAGGGATCCAGTATATCCAGACCACAGCCACCTACGGAATCATCGCCGCTGCACTGCTCTTCGTGTTTGTGCTCATCGGTCCCTTTTGGCGTCCACGTGCGTTTACCTTCGCGCAGGCTGTTGTGATTTTGCTCGTTGCTTCGGCGGCAATGTTCTCGTGGGAACGGGTGCGTGAAGCAGTTCGCAAGCCGTACATCATCCATGGCTATATGTATTCCAACTCGATGCTCGTCAACGAGGTGGAATCGATCCAAGAAGCCGGCCTGCTCCAGAAAGCGAAGTGGATTTCGGAACGTGAACTCTCCGAAGCCAACGAACTGAAAATCGGCAAGGAACTCTTCCGCGCGCAGTGCGCAAGTTGTCATACCGTTGGAGGCTATCAGGATGTCGTGCCGCATCTTGTGGACCGAACACAGGAAGACCTCGAAATCATTCTGTCTGAATTACCTTCATTCCGGGGTTTCATGCCGCCGTTTGCCGGCAACGAGCGCGAACGCACGGCGCTTGCGAAATGGCTTATGACCCTGCAACCGACAACAACGGCGTCAAAAGGAGGAACACAGCCATGATAGAACAACTCGTTATTCCAGCCCCCGATGCTATGCCGCTGCCTGCTCCGGTCTGGCTGCTCAAAGGGCTTCTGCTCTTTACGTTCCTGCTGCACATCATCCCGATGAATCTTGCGTTAGGGGGAAGTTTCACAGCGTTCATCACCGATCTGTTCGGCCGCTCCGCTCTGCGGAGCAACAGCGAGTATCACCTGACGCTTGCGCGAAGTTTTGCAAAGATGATCCCCATCGCGATGGCGTTCACGATCACGCTCGGCGTCGCTCCATTGCTCTTCTTGCAGGTTCTCTACGGCCAGCTCTTCTACACCTCCTCCATTTTGATGGCATGGCCGTGGTTGAGCGTCATTGCTTTGATCATTCTTGCCTATTACGGGTTCTATCTCTACTCGTTCCGCTGGGAACGACTGAAAGGCGCGCGACTATGGGTCGTTCTGCTCAGCGGCGTGCTCGTGGCGGTTGTCGGCATGATCTTCTCCCATAACTTGACACTTATGCTGACGCCCGAGAAGTTTGCGGCGCTCTACCACAGCAATCCTTCCG
>JBGFRR010000064.1:0-4610 GCA_041695045.1 Bacteroidota bacterium | reverse complement strand
AACGTGCATCAGGATCTCAAACTCCCGATGCGCTTCACCAGCATCGGTGATAAAGATGTTGCTCCAATACAGGCCAGACGGAGATTCCTCCGGTGCATAGTATCCATGCAGGTGGACGAGCTGCGACCACTCAGCACCCGCGGCACGTGAGCGGACATCGAAGGAGAATGCATCCGGTGGCACAGAGTGATTGTCCGTTTGCCAGCCGATGGCAAAGCCAGTGAAGTCAACAGGTGAGCTACCGGCAAACGATAGCCTCGTCGTTGCAGGCGCTGCGAGCAAGTGGGAAGACGTCCATTCAAAGACTGCCGAAGGATATCCTCGTTCCCCTGTCTGGATGGCGATGGATGGCGTGAACGTCTCAAATCCCTGTCCGGCGGTCGGCAAACAAAACACGATGTTGATGAACAGGCATAGTGCAATCAATTTCCTGTTTCGTGTCATCTTTATGTCTCCTTACCTTTTTCGATACTGAAGTGGAATGGTGATGAGGTTGGCTTGCTGGCCCGTTTCCTTGTCGAGAGTGAATAGATCGAGAAGGAGTTTCTGATCTGATTCAACGCCGTCAAAGTACGAGAAATAGTGAGGAATGTCAAGATGAGTTTCGAGACGCAATACCGTTGCCCCGTGCGCGGTCATCGCATGCCTATCCTACGCCGTTTGTTCGATTGTATCCGGAATGTGTGTGAAGGCGATGCGGGTAGGAGCGGCGTCGCGTGCGTCGTGGCCGCCGCCGAAGTAGATCGTATTTTTGCCGAAACGAGTGTTGAGCTTGTCGATGGCGGCGTTCAGGGCCGTCGGTTTTTTCTCTCCGTCGAACAGCGATGGAGTGCAATACTCCTCTTTTCTGAGCTCAAAGAGTGCGATGCCAACACGCAGGGGGCGTGCGCTCATGCGGGGCTTTTGCCTCCAGAGTCGCTCGAGGGCTTGCAGGAAGCGCTGCGTCTCGTGTGAATAGTCGAATGTCATCGCCGTGCCCCAGGAATGTCCGTTCATGTACTGAATGCTGAGGTGAAGCCCGGCAGCGCGGTAACCGTAGGAACGGAGTCGCATCCCTGCTTTCTGCACGAGACGGTTGAGCACGGCGAACGCAGACTCCTCCGTGCGAAGGTTCGGCGGCAGCACATGTGAATGGCCGACGGTCGACCGCCGCGTGGGCGGTGTGTGTACCTCTTCGCCGCGCAGCTTGGCGTACATCCGCTCGCCTTCGATTCCACCCCACACCCGACGGAGCGCCGCTTTGCTCGCGGCGCACAGCTCCTGCACCGTGCGAATACCGTGGCGCTCCAATCGTCGTTGCATGCGCGGCCCGATACCCGTTAAGTCTTGTAACGCGAGCGAGAAGAGTCTCTCCGGCACATCCTTCTGCTCGATGACGACAAGGCCGTCCGGCTTCTGCATGTCGGATGCGGTTTTGGAGAGGAAGAGATTGGGGCCAATACCGATGGAGGTGCGCAGCTCGCTTCCGACACGCTGCGCAATTGTTGCCTTGATCTGCCGTGCAAGCGCAGTGGCGTTCTCGCGTTGCCGCTGGCTGCCCGTTAACTGGCAGGCCATCTCATCGATCGAGAGGACGCTGTGGACGGGCGTGCAGGATTCTACAGCCTCAACAATCTGGTGATGGAAGTCGATGTACAGGTGATGGCGCGCCTCAACAACGATCACGTCCGGACAGAGACGCTTCGCCTCGCGAATGCCTGTGCCGGTCTTGATCGCGTACCGCTTGGCCTCATAGCTTGCTGCAATGGCACACGTTGAATCTGTCATCATGGGCGCGACGACGACCGGTTTGCCGCGCAACTCCGGCCGTACCTGCTGCTCGACTGAAGCGAAGTAGGAGTTGCAATCAACGAAGAGAAAATTCAGCGCCACACGATAACCTGATAGATTGTTCAAATGATTCACTGCTATGAAAAAAGAGTGAATCTTTGAAAATTTGGAATATTTAAGCACTTTTTTCATCCGGCGTGGTGAAGCCCGGATTCATGACCGCTGATGTTACGCAAAGGAGACAAAATGTCATTCCCGCTTGCAGGCGCTCTGTCGCTGCCCGGCCTACGTCCCGCCATAGCGGGATGCAGTGCCCGCAGGCGTGCAGGACAGGCCCCGATCCTACGATATTGGACGGGACCGGAGTCCCGTCCTACAATTTTTTCGCGTGCAAGCCTTTGTAGGTCGGGTCTTCCGCCAAACAGATGGCGGACAGGCCAGACCCGACCATTCCTTGTTGTTCGGGAGTGCCCCGCTCTAAAAACGAGCGGGACAGGCAACTCCCTCACAACTTCAGTTACCCACTTCGAATGATTCAATCACTCTCCAACCTCGGCTGCACGCCGAGGTGATAGAGCATGAACGAAAACATATCGGCCGTCTGCTCGATTTGCTTGGCGGTGTTGCTTGGGCCATGTCCGGACTTGGTGTCGATGCGGATGAGCACGGGCGCGCTCCCTCGCTGCATCTCCTGGAGTCGTGCGGCATACTTAAAGGAATGCGCCGGCACAACGCGGTCGTCATGGTCTGCCGTTGTCACTAATGTCGCGGGATAGTGTGTCGGCCTGAGGTTATGATACGGCGAGTAGGCATACAGGGCTTTGAACTCTTCTTCGTTCGCCTCGCTCAATCCGAAGTCCGGGATCCAGTTCCAACCGATCGTAAATTTGTGAAAGCGCAGCATGTCCATCACCCCCACCTGCGGAATCGCTACGCCGAATAACTCCGGCCTCTGATTCATCACCGCGCCGACGAGCAATCCTCCGTTTGACACGCCCTGGATTGCGAGCTTCTTGGGGGAGGTGTACTTGTTCGCGACGAGCCACTCCGCTGCTGCGATGAAGTCGTCGAACACATTCTGCTTCTTCGTCTTCGTTCCCGCCTCATGCCAGCTTCTGCCGTATTCACCGCCGCCGCGAATGTTGGCCGAAGCGTACACCACGCCCTGCTCGAGCAGTACGAGGCGCAACGAGTTGAAGTTCGGCGCCGTCGTAATGTTGAACCCTCCGTAGCCGTAGAGGAGTGTGGGATTGTTCCCGTCGAGCTGGAGTCCTTTCTTGTGCGTGATGAACATCGGCACGCGCGTTCCGTCCTTACTGTTGAAGAACACTTGCTTCGTCTCATAGTCGTTCGGGTTGAAGTCGGGAATCTCCGGTGCGCGGAACACGGTGGACATACGAGTCGCGATGTCGTACCGATAAATGGTTGGCGGGAAGGTGAAGGACGTAAAGGTGTAGAAGACGAACTTCTCATCGCGTTCGCCGCTGAAGCCGCTTGCCGTGCCGAGTGTTGGTAGCTCGACTTCGTTCTCGAGCGTTCCATCAAGACTGTACACATAGACGCGTGAAGCAACGTCTTTCAAATACCGCGCAAAGATTTTGCCTCCCGCCGCGGTCGCTGCCTGCAGCGGCTCGGGTCGTTCGGGAAGGATGACGACCCAATAACTTTCCGCAGGGTTTGCCGGATCGGCAAGTACTACTTTTCCGTTCGGCGCATTCTTATTGGTGCGGACGAGAAATTTCTCTCCCACGTTGTCGATGACGGTGTAGGTTTCGTCGCCGATGGCGCCGAAGAGCGGTCGAAACGCTGTATCGCCTTTCAAAGCATCGCGGAAGAAGATTGCGTTACCGTTTTTGCCGCTTCCGCGCTCAGAGATGGTGAGTAGGGCGAAGCGTTCATCTTCAGTGGTACTCACGGTGTGGAAGCGTTGTGGGCGAGCGGGGTTGGCATACACGAGCTGGTCCTTCGACTGCGGCGTACCGATCGTGTGGTAGTAGACCTGATGGTTCTCGTTCTTCGTTGTCAATTCCTTGCCGGGCTCCGGCGCGGGATAGCGGCTGTAGAAAAAGCCGTTGCCTTGCCACGCGATGCTGGAAACCTTGATCCACTTCAATGTGTCGGGCTGGGTCTTCCGTGTTGCGACGTCCATCGTGATGTATTCCTGCCAATCGGAGCCGCCGCGGGAGATGCCGTAGACTGCCCACTTCACGTCCTTCGAGACCGAAAAAGCGCCGAGTCGAATCGTTCCGTCGTCGGTGAAGGTGTTGGGGTCGAGCAGTACTTCGGGCTTACCGTCGAGTCCCTTCTGGATGTAGAGCACGCTCTGGTTTTGTAATCCCTCGTTCATCGAGTAGATGAAGAACTCGCCTCGGCGAGACGGTGCGGAGTACTTTGGATAGTCGAACAGCTTCTCGAGCCGCTGGTGGATGTTCTCGCGGAAGGGAATCGTCTCAAGATGGCTGAAGGTTACCCTGTTCTGCGCTTCGATCCACTCCTTCAGCTTGGGGGACGTTTCATCCTCCATCCACCGGTACGGGTCAGGAACCTCCACACCGAAGTACGTGTTGACAACATCGACTTTCTTCGTGGCGGGATACTGAAACTGCTGGGCGCTGGCTACGATACCGAGGAATGCCAGCGCAAACAACGGAACAGCACGATACCGCAAGCGATTGAACAGAAGCATGTGTTACTCCTTATTTACAAGTTGACCGCTTGTTTGAAGGGGTTAAAACCCCTAAATATATTGGTTGGAAATTCTATCCACTAAAGGACGTGGCTATAGCCCCGACCTTTGCCGCAACCAAACATGTTTCAAAAGAGCGGCATCCCGTACAGCG
>JBGFRR010000005.1:0-25682 GCA_041695045.1 Bacteroidota bacterium | reverse complement strand
ATCGCCTGAGAGATTCGGGCATCAACGCTGTGTTCCTGCAAATCAGAACAGTGTGCGACGCGCTGTATAAATCGGACATCGAACCGTGGTACGAATGGATCACGGGCACGCAGGGAGTACGGCCTCAAGATGCCTCCTACGATCCGCTGAAGTTTGCCATCGATCAGTGTCGGCAGCGGGGTATGGAAATCCACGCGTGGTTCAATCCCTATCGCGCAATCTCCGATACGAATCGCCACATTGCGGACAATCGTGTCTCCAAAAGGAACCCCGAGTGGTTCTTGAAGTTCGGCCAGATCAGCATCCTCGATCCCGGTCGAACGGAAGTGCGAAACTATGTGACGCGTGTGATTATGGATGTCGTTCGGCGGTATGACATCGACGGTGTGCACTTCGACGATTATTTTTATCCCTACAGCGGTATCACGTCGGAAGACTTCTCAACATTTACACATCCGAGTTACAATCGTGGGTTCTCCGATATTCAGGCGTGGAGGAGAGACAATGTGGACCTGCTTGTGAAAATGGTGTATGATAGCATTCAGGCGGTGAGGCCGCGCGTTAAATTCGGCATTAGTCCATCTGGAATCTGGAAAAATAGCAGCAGCGATCCAGAGGGGTCGAATACATCCGGTTTGCAATCGTACTATGCCATCTATGCAGATTCGCGAAAATGGCTTCGCGAGCGATGGGTGGATTACCTCGCGCCACAGATCTATTGGAACTTCGGCTTCTCGCCGGCTCGCTACGAGGTGTTAGTGCCGTGGTGGAACACGGCCTATGCGAATGAGCGGCATCTGTATGTGGGACAAGCGGCGTATCGCGTTGTGGATTCAAACTGGCCGGTGCAGGAGATTATCAATCAAGTGAACTTCAACCGTGTACACCTCAGTGTGAGGGGCAGTATCCATTTCAGCGCAAAGTATTTTCGGGATAACAATAAACAGCTGCGCGATTCACTCCTGCAAACGGTGTATTCGACACGTGCACTCGTTCCCACCATGAACTGGCAAGGTGGGGATGTTCTTCCCCCCAACCGCCCCGATAGCGTCCGCGTGACGAAACTCAGCAACACGTTTTTCTTCACATGGTCTGAGCCCGCGCCGGCAGCGGACGGCGACAAGCCGATACACTATCTTGTTTATCGCTCGACATCATTTCCAGTTAACATCGACGACATGCGCAATCTTGTGTATGCGGGCACCACGCGGTTCTTCGCGGACAACTACCCTCTCACGGGAACCTACGCCTACACCGTTACTGCGCTCGACCGGAATCATAACGAAAGCCTGCGTAGCAGCACGGTCATCGTAGACGCGAACAGGAACGTCATCGTCGGCGTGAAGCGAGATGTTGTGCCGGAGCTGTTTGTGCTGCGGCAGAATTTCCCGAACCCCTTCAACGCGTCGACGGTGATTCAGTTCAACATTCCCTTCGAGACGCGGGCTACGCTGCGGGTGTTCGACCTCTTAGGCCGTGAAGTAGCCGTGTTAGTGGATGGCGTGGTGCGGCAGGGAGAACATCAGGTAGAGTTCGACGCGCGTGATTTAGCCAGCGGGATGTACATCTATCGGCTGGCTGCAGGCGGGCAGGTGCTTGTAAAGCGGATGCAGGTGTTGAAGTAAGCCAAGCAGGTGTGAGGAAGTAAGAAAGTTGTGAGGGAGTTACACTCCAGAACCATCCTGGGCAGACCTCTGGCTCAAGCCTCTGGCTGAGTACTCCCGAACCGTCCTGTAACTACCAGCTAATCCTTCCCGGCTGGCGACGCGGCGCAAACGCCGATGTATGCCGGTCGCACTGACCGATCGGATATTTCTCGTTGAAGTACTCCGTCGTTTTCTCGGGGCACCATTCCTGCGCTTTCTTCTTCGTTCCCACACAGATCGAATCTACCACAATGCCCTCCGGCTGCAGGAAGTGCTCCACCGGCAGACCGATCAACGAATCGGCATACGTGTATTGCATGAAGCGGCCGAAGATCGGTGCCGCAGCGCGCCCACCCTGTCCATCTGCTGAGCCGAACTTAATCCTGTTGTCGTCAAACCCAACCCACACGCCGGCGGCAAGGTGAGGCGTGTACCCAATGAACCATGCATCGCCGTAGTCGTTCGTTGTGCCGGTTTTGCCGGCCGCTGGGTAGATGCGCGGCAGAAAGTTTCGGACGCGAAGGCCGGTTCCGTCATCAACCGCATCTTGCAGCATACTCGTCATCAAGAACGCCGTTTGCTTGCTGAGCACTTCGCGCTTCTCTGGCACATTCTGCTCGATGATGTTGCCGTCCTTGTCCTCGATGCGCAGAATCGCAATCGGATCGACGAGAACACCCTCGTTGGCAAACACGCCGTGCGCGGCGGTCAGTTCAAGGGGGATGACTTCGGCAGTCCCGAGTGAGATTGACTCGTACGGCGGCACGGGCGTCGAGATGCCCATGCGCTTGGCGTACTCGGCAACGACTTTGGGCGGAGCAAGCTCCAGGATTGCGCGCACAGCAATGAGGTTGATGGATCGCTTGAGACCTTCGCGCAGCGTGTATTTTCCGCCGAACGAACCGTCGATGTTGCCGGGCGTCCACAGCGTGCCGTCAGCGACGGGGATGGTGACGGGCTGATTCCATAGCTCGTAGCAGAGGGGCGTGCCGTTGTCGATCGCCGCGGTGTAGACGAACGACTTGAACGCCGACCCGGGCTGACGCCGAATTTGTGTGACGTGGTTGAGGCCGTACTTGAAATGACGGAAGTTGCGTCCCCCCACCATCGCAACGACGTGGCCGTTATGAGGATTGAGCACAACGAAGCCGACTTCGATCTGCTGCGTGAATTTTTTGACCGAGTCGATGAACGCGGGGTCGTTTCGCAAGACCTTCGCGAGGCTATCGCGCTCTTCGCGCGTCTGGAGCTGGCGGTACACATCGGTTTCACGAATTCTCCGTTCAATGTTGTCGCGCAGAATATCCTGCGCGCGCCTCCAGTCCCACCGCTCGTCAAACAGCTTCTGGTATTGCATCAGGTGTTCTTCCACCGCACGGTTGGCGTGCAGCTGCATGCGCGAATCGAGCGTGGTGAAGACGCGCAGGCCGTCGCGGTAGATATCGAACCCGTACTTCTCCGTCTTGCGGATGAGCTGCTGGCGGATCCATTCGCTGAAGTGCGGCGCAATGCCCTGGCGAAATTCGGTATCTCCCAGCCGGAAAGTGAGCGTGTCGCTCCGGATGCGCTCAGCGTCTTCCTGCGTAGTGTAGCCGTCCCGCACCATCTGGCCGATGACGATATCGCGCCGCCGGTAGGCGCGCTCGGGGTGGTTGATCGGGTCGTAGTAGCCAGGGCCTTTCAGCATGCCGACGAGGAGCGTGTATTCGGCGGGGGTAAGCTCGGCAGCGGCTTTGCCGAAGAAGAGCTGTGCACCCGACTCAATGCCGTACGCGCCGCGGCCGAAAAGCGCAACGTTGAGATACAGCTCGAGGATTTCGTCCTTCGTGAAATTACGCTCGATCTGAACTGACGTGACGAACTCGCGGATCTTACGTGTGACTTTGTCGAAGAAGGATTCTCGCACGCCTTGTAGTTCGTACAGGTTGCGCGCAAGCTGCTGGGTGAGGGTGCTCGCGCCTTCGCGGGTGAGGTCGAGCGCGATGATGTTTTTGACGAACGCGCGGACAAGCCGTGCAAGATGAATACCCCAGTGGTCGTAGAACGCCTTGTCTTCCGTTGCAATCAGCGCGTGGAGAAGGCCCGGCGGGACATGCTCTAGCGTCGTGCGGGTGCGGTTTTTCTTGGCGATGAGGTCGAGGACGATGCCGTCGCTCGAGTAGATTTTCGTGGCAAGCTCGGGCCGTGGGTTCTCTAACTTCTCCAGGGAAGGAAGCCCGCTGACAATGGAGAATCCATACCACGTCAGCAAGCCGACCGTTATCAAGAAAAGGACGAGCAGTTTGCCCAGGTGGCGCCGCACGAATCCTCTGGACTTCTTCGCCTTTTTTCGCCGGTACTCCGGGTCGTTGAAGTACCGGTTCATTTCTTCTGAGCTATAGTGCTTCGAATTCGCCATGCTATCGTTGTTTTGTTCTCAGTGCCCCGTTATCCTTCTGCCACGTCTTGAGCTCCAGTTGTTTTCCGTCGAACACCGCATAGGTGTACGAGTCAATCCAATCTCCCAAATTGACGTAAACCCCGCCGTTGAGGTTCCGGTACATCGGCTGGTGGTAGTGTCCCATAATCACGTAGTCGAATCCTTCGTTCAGTTTCTCTTGTGCAAACTCGGCCATGCCGTGCTCTTCGTGCGTCTTTTTACTGGTATGCGAGCGGCTGGTGCGGCTCGACCAGCGAGCGATGCGACTGCCAAGGTCGGGATGCAGCAGCGAGAAGAGCCAGATGTTGACGCGATTGCGGAGAATCCGTTTGAGAATCTTGTAGCCCGTCTCTCTTTGTAGCACGCCGTCGCCATGGTGAATATAGAAACGCTTGCCGTTGAACGTTCGTTCGATCGGGTCGAGTGCGATCTGCATGCCGAGCTCGTCGCGGAAGTACGTCTTCAACCAAAAATCATGATTGCCCGCCAGATAGGTGAGACGCACACCGCGCTCGTTAAGGTCGGCCAGTGCCGTGAAGAGCCGAAAGTAGCCCTTCGGCACCACGGTGCGGTACTCGAACCAGTAGTCGAACAAATCGCCGACGATGAACAGCTCCTTGCCGTCCTTGCCAACCGCTTCAAGAAACCGGACGATCGCCCGTTCCTTCTTCCGGTCGTCGTTGTGGGAGGTGAGGCCGAGATGGGCGTCGGAGAAAAAGTAGATCTTGCGCATGCACTCGCGGGAACTTCAGCGGACTACCCCGTGCTCCGCCAACAGATGCAATTGTGGGATTATGAACGACCTCGCAACAAGCTCAACATGGCGAAAATTGGGAGGAAAATCAAGGAAGCGTTTCTTCTGTTGATGAGTGTTGCAGGGAAGGAGGATGTCAGCGCCATGCTTGATATTAACTTGCTCACGGACGTCACGCGCCCGAGCAGTCGTTCCGTTTCTGTGTCGTTCCTTTGACTCCCGTTCAATTTTCACTATATTTTCCCGCACTGATTCCAACTTCCATGACTCACTCCCGCACACTCCGTTCACTTCTTCTCGTTCTTGTCGTCGTTGCCCTTTCGGGATGTGTCCAACGGTTTGCCCTCCGGACTGTCGGCGGGATTATGGACTATGGGCTTGAAGCGTTCAATGAGGAAAGCGACCTTCAACTTGCGCAGGGGGCGCTCGGTTCCAACCTGAAGCTCATCGACGCGCTGATCAAGGCCGATCCCGACAACGATAGATTGCCCCTGTTGGCAAGTCAGGGATACAGCGCGTATGCGCTGGCGTTTGTGGAAGATGAGGACGTGGAACGTGCGCGCGCCTTCTACCTGCGCGGACGCGATTACGGACTCCGCCTGCTCACACAGAACAAGCGGTTTCGAGATGCGGTGGAGGGAGATTTGCAGAGTTTCAATGCCGCGCTCGCCTCATTGTCACGAAGCGACGTGCCTGCGGTGTTCTGGACGGCGTTCGGGTGGGGCAATTACATCAACATGACGCGCGCGAGCGTGCAGGCACTGGCAGATCTGCCGAGAGTGAACGCGATGATGGAGTTTGTGCTGCAGCACGACCCGGCATACTACTACGCGGGCGCGCACCTGTATTTCGGCTCGATCCACGGCAGCATTCCCGTCGTCATGGGAGGGAAGTCGGATGTTGCGAAACACCACTTCGAGCAATGCCTCGCGCTGACGGAGGGGAAGTTTCTCTTAGCCCACGTGTACTACGCGAAGACGTATGCCGTGCAAGTGCAGGAACGGGAGCTGTTCGATGCGTTGTTGAAGACGGTTGAAGCCGCGCCGCTCGATATACTGCCGGAAGCGCGATTGGCAAACGCGGTTGCAAAACGCAAAGCGGCACAGCTCCGGGCGCAAGAACACGAGCTGTTCGAAGACGAATAACAGAGCTCACCACAAAGGAATGCACACGTGAAAGTACTACAGAAACTCCTCGTTCTCACAGCGGTTTCACTCACAGCAGTCATTGGCCAGCAGCAGACGATCAAGTTCGCGACCATTGCGCCGGAGGGAAGTTCGTGGCTGAATGTTATGCGCGAATATGATGCAGCCGTGCGGAAAGAGAGTGGAGGCCGTGTGGGGTTCCGCATCTACCACAGCGGTGCGCAAGGGGATGAGCGGTCCGTCCTGCGACGAATCCGCCTCGGTCAACTGGATGCCGGAGGTTTTGCGGGAGTGGGGATGGGGGAGATTGCACCGAAAGTCCGCATCCTCGACGCGCCGTTTCTCGCCCGCTCGTATGAAGAGAGTGATTACCTCTATCAACAATTTGATGATGAATTCCGTCAGGCATTTGAAGAAGGGGGATTCGTCCTGTTAGGCTGGGCGGAGGTCGGCTTTGTTCATGTGTTCACCAACGTCCCCATTACCAAGCCGGACGACCTGAAGCGAATCAAGATGTGGGCGTGGGAAGGCGACCCTGTCGCGGATGCTATCTTCCGCACATTGGGTGTCTCGCCGATTCCCGTTGCCTTTCCCGATGTGATGACCTCGCTGCAGACGGGGCTGGTCGACGCGTTTTACGCTCCCCCGTACGCGGCCGTAGCGCTGCAATGGCACACACGCGCAAAGTTCGTCGTTGATGTGCCCTTAGCAATCTCGGCCGGCGCAGTGCTCATGTCCAAGCGCGCGTTCGACCGTCTGTCGCCGGACCTTCAAGAGATTCTCCTGCGAAACGGTACGATATACATGTCGAAGCTGACGCAGATCAGCCGCAAGGACAACCGCGAAGCGTTCCAACAGCTTACGAAAGCCGGGCTCAGGGTGCAGAAAGTAGACGGCAACGATGTTGCGTACTACGTCGATGTGGGGAGACGTGCACGGCGCTCATTAGTGGGAAGGTTGTACAACGAAGAGTTCCTCGTGCGTGTTGAGCGTGCGCTGGAGGAGTTCCGCAACAACAGACCGGCCAACCGATGAAACTCCTCACACGACTTGACGCCTCCCTCAATCGGGTTGAAGGCATCCTGCTCGTCGTGATGCTCGCCGTCATGGTGGTGATGGCGTTCCTTCAAGTCGTCCTCCGCAACTTCTTCTCCACAGGCATTCTCTGGGGCGACATTTTCCTCCGTCACCTCGTGCTGTGGATGGGCTTCCTCGGCGCAGCGCTCGCCACAAGTCAGGAGCGCCACATCGCCATCGACGCCTTCACGCGATTCCTTTCCCCGCGCGTCAAGTCGGCTATTCGCGTCCTTACCAATCTCTTTGCCGCGGTTGTGTGCGGATTCCTCGTTCAAGCATCGATCACCTTTGTGGAGCTTGAGCGCGAGAGCGGAACGCTGGTGTATCAGGATATTCCCGCGTGGTATGTGCAGCTGATTATTCCCGGTGGGTTTGCCCTGCTTGTCTTCCACTTTCTCGTGCGGGCTGCCGCCGATGCTCATGCGGCTGTGCGCGGAGGAGCCGAGTGATGGAACTCGCGCTCATCATTCTCGGCCTCGTCGTCGTCGCCTTCTGCGGAGCGCCGCTCTTCTCCATCATTGGCGCCATCGCTTTGATTGCTTTCTACCGCGCGGATATCGACACTGCCGCGGTCATTGTTGAGCTGTATCGTATCGCTGAGAATCCCACCCTGCTCGCCATCCCGCTCTTCACCTTTGCCGGCTACATGTTGGCTGAGAGCAATTCACCGCAACGTCTCGTCAACCTTGCGCGGGCAGTGTTCGGATGGTTGCCGGGTGGACTGGCGATTGTGGTGCTTGCGACGTGCGCGTTCTTCACGGCGTTCACCGGCGCTTCCGGCGTTACGATCGTTGCGCTCGGCGGGCTGTTGTATCCGGTGCTCCTCAAGGAAATGTATCCGGAACAGTTCTCGTTAGGGCTTGTCACCGCGTCGGGAAGTCTCGGCCTCTTGTTCCCGCCGAGCTTGCCGATTATTCTCTACGGCCTTGTGTCCCGCACGAGCATCGACCAGTTGTTTGTGGCAGGAATTATTCCCGGCCTGCTGCTGGTTGCTATCCTTGCGGCGTACAGCATGCGTGTGGGGGTGAAGCACTCCGTTCCCCGCACGAAGTTTTCCGTGCAGAATGTTCTCCAGGCCGCACGCGCAGCAGCGTGGGAAATCCCCATCCCCATCATTATTATCGGCGGGATTTACGGCGGGTTCTTTACGGCCACAGAGGCCTCGGCGGTCATCGCATTCTATGTGCTCATCGTCGTGGTATTCATCTACAAAGACTTGAGCCTCACCAAAGGCCTGCCGCGTGTGATGAAAGAAAGCATGCTGCTCGTCGGAGCGATCCTTGCCATCCTCGGCACAGCGCTCGGGCTGACGAACTATCTGATCGACGAGGAAGTGCCGCAGAAGCTGTTCGAGTTCGTCCACCAGCATGTCGACAGTCGCTTCATGTTTCTCATCATCCTCAATGTGTTCCTGCTTGTCGTTGGGATGACGATGGACATCTTCTCCGCCATCATCGTCGTTGTGCCGCTCATTCTCCCGATTGCGGCGGAGTTCGACGTCCATCCCATCCATCTCGGCATCATCTTCCTGACAAATCTCGAAATCGGCTACATGACGCCGCCGGTGGGATTGAATCTCTTTCTCTCCAGCCTTCGGTTCCAACGCCCCCTCCTTGAGGTGGCGAAATCGGTGCTGACATTCATCGGCCTTCTTCTCATTGCGCTGTTGATTATCACCTACGTGCCGGAACTGAGTCTGTGGCTTGTCGAACGCATCGGCGTGCGTTGAACGAGGGCGGCGATTGGGCGGACGATTTTTTACATTAAAGCCACGTTGAACGAACCAGAAAGGAGCTCACAACTATGGTATCGAACAAAATGCTGTCGGCGTTGAACAACCAGATGAACGCTGAAATGTTTTCGTCCTACCTCTATCTTTCTATGGCTGCTCATTTTGAGAACGTGATCCTCCCCGGCTTTGCGCATTGGATGAAAGTCCAGAGTAAGGAGGAGTGGGGACACGCGATGAAGATTTTTGAGTATGTGAATCAGCATGGCGCGCGGGTCACGCTGGAGGCAATTGACAAACCTCCGGCAACATTCAAGAAACCGCTCGACGTGATGAAGCAAGTCCTCGAGCACGAGCAGAAAGTCTCCGCGATGATTAATAGCCTCTACGAGTTAGCACAAAAGAAGAAGGACTACCCGACGCAGGTGATGCTGCAGTGGTTCATTACGGAACAGGTGGAAGAGGAGAAAACGGCATCCGACATCATCGAAACGCTGAAGCTCATCAGCGATGCCCCGTCGGCGATGATTATGTTGGATCGTCAGCTTGCTTCGCGCGAGAGCTGACTGCAAACGGATACAAAGGCGAACGCCCCGTCCGCCTATACGGCGGACGGGGCGTTTTGCTTTTTTCGGATAACCGTCCGAAGGATCAACGCGCTCTTACGACGTCCTTCGCACGGTAGAAGAAACACTCTCACTCCGCCCCAACAATCGCAATCCAGTCTCCCCTCGGACTGACCGCTATACGGGTGATCCCCTTGATGCCCGCGCCGGTCCAATCGGCGATCTCCTTCCACTCCGACCCCTGACGCAGGTCGTGGCGGAACAGCTTCGAGCTTGCCCCCATCACCACCGATCCATCCGGCATCCAGGCGATGTCTTCGCTGTTAGGAAGCGTTCGCGCAAGTGGTGTCGTCGTGCCGGACGCGACATCGAATTCCATAATCCACCATTCATCCTGCGATTTCTTGTGGACGAATCCCACCGCTCGCCTACCAGGAATCTTGTGCAGCGACCGCCCGATACTATGTGCCACCACAGCGGCTTTTCCCGTTCTGAGCGAGGCTATTTGCAATGTCGGCGGAGTACCCAACACGAACAACGCCACCGTGGAATCATCCACCCACGCGTGATAACCGACGGGCTTGATGTCGGTGAGAAGTACCGTCGGTTTCGAGCCGTCGCGTGCAAAGCTCCACAGCCGTTGCGTGGAATCCGGTTCGACACGAATCACGGAGAACGCTGCTCCGTTCGGCATCACGGTTGGGGAATATTCGCTTTCGGGCGTGGCCGTCACGCGCGTTGTCGCGCGCGCACCGATGTTATATCGGAAGATGTCGGTCTGTGTCGGCGCTTGCGGTCCCCTTGGGTCGGTCTGAATCGCCGTATACAGAATGCCGCTCCCATCGGGCAGGAACGACGGCTGGTTGTCATATCCTGCGCGCGCCGTGATGTTCACGGGTTTCCCCATCGTTACTGCGCCGTCCGTTACGCGAACGGAGGCGAGGAAGATGTCGCTCGATGGTGGAAGCTGGCGGGAAAAGCAGAGTGTGAAGGAGATTGCAGAGAGAAGGGTAAGGGTTCGCATCATGGTTTCTCCCCGGTTGAGTCGTTGGCGTCGAAGGAAGATTGCTGTTCGAGTTGTTCCTTCAACTGTTGTCGGACATCCGAGTGCGGTGCGGAGTCTTCTTCGGCGCTCGGTGTCATCGCGATGCTCATGCTTTTCCAAAACCGGACGCCAAACCACACAAGTCCTGCCGCAAAGACAACCAAAAGGATGGTCATCATCGTTGTTTCGCCTCCCCGTTGGATGGCTCAAGATACGCAAAAAAGGAATTCCCGACACACCTCTAAAATGCTTGCATCACTCGTTTTCCCTCTCTAAGTTAGGGCACGTTGTTTGACCATCAGAAAGGGTTCTGCCATGCGTTCACTTCTTATTCTTCTCTGTTCCACCACGTTCCTCGCAGCACAACAGCGAACGGAGGCGCCGAAGACGCAGCCCGAGAAGTGGGATGTCTCCGTGCCGCGCGGCCCTGTGCAGGAAAGCGAGATCGAAACAACCGAAGGCACGTGGATGGCCGTCGGCGTCAGCCCCGACGGCAAATGGGTCGTGTTCGATCTGTTGGGCGATATCTACATCATGCCGATCACCGGAGGCGAGGCGAAGGCCTTAACCAGCGGCTCGGCGTACGACGTCCAACCGCGCTTCAGTCCTGACGGGAAAAAGATCGCGTTCACGAGCGACCGCGACGGCATCGACAATCTGTGGATCATGAACACCGACGGCTCGAAGCTGACACAGATCACAAAAGAAAAAGAGCGCCAGGTCAACAATCCCGTGTGGACGCCGGACGGCAACTACCTCGTCGGGCGGAAACATTACCGCAACACGCGCTCGCTCGGCGCCGGTGAGATGTGGCTCTACCACATCGGCGGTGGGAACGGCCTGCAGCTCACCAAGCGGCGCAACTGGGAGCAAGACGCCGGCGAGCCCGCGCTTTCGCCCGACGGCCGCTATCTCTACTACAGCGAAGACGTTACTCCGGGCGGGCGATTTGAATATAACAAAAACCCGCACGGTATCATTTACGTTATCCAGCGTCTCGACCGCGAAACCGGCCGCACCGAGCAATACATCCGCGGCGCAGGCGGTGCAGTCCGGCCGCAACCTTCACCCGACGGGAAGACCATTGCCTTCGTCCGTCGCGTTCACACAAAGTCTGTCCTTTTCCTCTACGACATCGAAAGCGGCCGCGAGACGCCTCTCTACGATCATCTCGACCACGACCAGCAGGAAGCGTGGGCGATCTTCGGCGTCTATCCCGGGTTTTCATGGACGCCCGACAATCGGCATATCGTCATTTGGGCAAAGGGAAAGATTTGGAAGGTCGATGTTCGGACGAAACAGGCGAGCGAGATTCCGTTCCGCGCAAAGGCAAAGCACGCCATTGCCGATGCGGTACGGTTCATGCAGGATGTGTCTCCGGATCAGTTCGATGTCAAGATGCTGCGCTGGGTGACGATTGCGCCGGATGAGAAATCGGTTGTCTACACGGCGCTCGGTAAGCTGTGGATTCGCCCGCTGCCGAACGGAACTCCCCGCCGCGTCACGAAAGACGAGCGCAGCATCGAGCTCTTCCCGTCCTTCTCCCCGGACGGCCGATGGCTCGTCTATGCGACGTGGAACGATGCCGACATGGGGGCAATTCAGAAAGTGCGTCTCGACGGATCCGGCCAAACAAAGCTCACGACGGTCAAAGGAACGTTTGTCGAGCCATCCTTCTCACCCGATGGAAAGCGAGTGGTGTTCCGCAAGCTCGGCGGCAACACACTTCGTGGAAATCTCTTCAGCAAGGAGACGGGCATCTACTGGGTGTCGGCAGATGGCGGCACGGCGACGATGATTACCGACGAAGGCTCGCGGCCCCGCTTTGCGAAGTCCGGCGACCGCGTGTTTCTCTTCTCGCGGGAAGGGGACAAGAATGCGCTCGTGAGCGTCGGTCTCGTCGGAGAAAAGCGGCGCGTGCATCTGACCTCGGACAACGCGCAGGAGATTGTGCTTTCGCCGGATGAACAGTGGGTTGGACTTGTCGAACGGTATCAAGCGTACCTCGCGCCATTCCCGATTACCGGACAGGCGGTCAGCATCGGTCCAAACTCGACCGACTATCCGATGAAGAAGCTTACGCGCGATGCCGCAAACTATTTGAGCTGGAGCGGAAACAGCAAGCGGCTGTACTGGTCGCTGGGGCCGGAGCTGTTCTCACGCGACCTCACGAACACGTTCACCTTTGTGCCGGGAGCGAAGGATCCGGTGCAAGAAAAGCCGGACACCGTAGGTTTGCACATTGGATTCCGAGCGCAAACCGATGTACCGGGCGGAATCATTGCGCTCGTCGGCGCAACGGTTATCACGATGAACGGCGATGAGGTTATCCCCAATGCTGCAGTGCTTGTTGAGCGCAATCGCATCAAGGCAGTCGGGCCATCTGCGCACGTGCAGATTCCGGCAGCCGCCAAGCGAATCGATGTTGGCGGGAAGTTCATCATGCCGGGAATCATCGATGTGCACGCGCATGCGAACTTCGGCGATTGGTCTCCCCAGACGAACTGGATGTATTACGCCAACCTCGCCTTCGGCGTCACCACGATGCACGACCCCTCGGCAACGACTGACTATGTGTTCTCCAATTCCGAGATGATCAAGGCGGGGTTGATGGTGGGGCCACGGATGTATTCGACGGGCACGATTCTCTACGGCGCAGAAGGGTCATTCAAGGCGATTGTGAACAACCTCGATGACGCCATGGCGCATCTGCGTCGCCTGAAAGCGGTCGGGGCGTTCAGCGTAAAAAGCTACAACCAGCCGCGGCGCGATCAACGCCAGCAAATCATCGAAGCTGCGCGGCGGTTAGAAATGATGGTCGTGCCGGAAGGCGGCTCTACGTTCTTCTGGAACATGACCATGGTGCTCGACGGCCACACGGGCATCGAGCACAACATTCCCATCGCCCCGCTCTATAACGACGTCGTCCAGCTCGTATCGAAATCCAAGACCGGACTCACGCCGACGCTCGTTGTCAATTTCGCAGGGCTTTCGGGCGAGTATTACTGGTATCAGCACATGAATGTGTGGGAGCATGACCGTCTGCTGCGATTCATACCGCGCGATGTTGTTGTGCCCCGTTCGCGTCGCAGACAAATGGCTCACGAGGATGACTACCACTACATTGAAACGTCCCGAGCGCTGAAGCGCATCCTCGACGCCGGTGGAAAAGTTCAACTCGGTGCACACGGGCAGTTGCAGGGCCTTGGTGCTCATTGGGAGTTGTGGATGCTCCAGCAGGGAGGCATGACGAATCTTGAAGCCATTCGCGCAGCAACACTGCACGGCGCGGAATACATCGGCCTCGATCGCGACCTCGGCTCGCTCGAACCCGGCAAGCTTGCCGACCTGATCGTGATGGAGAAGAATCCGCTCGAGAACATCCGCAACACCGACTCGATCCGCTACGTCATGCTCAACGGCCGGCTGTATGACGGTGGGACGATGGACGAGATTGAGCCCCGCGCAAAAAAACGCGGGAAGTTCTGGTGGGAGGAATAAAGACGGCCCACGAATGAGCCGGACAGGAACGTCGAGCGGAGGGAGAGAACATGCGTGGAATCTGTGTGTTGGTGCGGCGGAGAATTTGGCTGTGAATAAGGGGTACGCCAATCCCGCGGTGCAAGCGGTTCAGGGCTGGCGCAAAAGCCCCGGCCATCACGCGAACCTTATCGGCAACTTCAACCTGACGGGGGTCGGCATCACCCGCTCGGCAGACGGGACATACTACTTCACGCAGATTTACTTGTTAGTGCGGTAACGAATGAATTGCGCTCAACATCTGGGAAATCGTCGTGCACTGTGCCTGTTGGAAGTATGCAGTGAAGCAGCGAATCGTTGGCGGTCAGAGGGGTGCGTTTCCGCTCAAACTGTCGTCTGGTTACTACGGTAGTCTCTGAGGCAATGCCGGAAGGATAGGAGCGGCAGCGAGGAGCTTCCTTCGCTTCACATCCACCATGTAATGAGCGCTGAGCCCTGCCGTGGGGTGCTGGTCGAACACCAGCCAACTGTCGTCGTGCCACACTACGTCGGTAATCTGAGCGTTTGTGTGAACTAATCCTACCACCTCAAACCACCGCATTGGCACACGCTGCTCGATAAGCAGCCGAACGCGCGCGGGAGAGTCCGCGTTGCCGTGTGTTTCAACCACGACCGCACGGTATGATCTTTTCTCGTTCATCACTCCATTCTTGATATCGGCGGTCGGTGCTTCGGCTACTCCCACGACGGCAAAAAATGGAAGATGGAAAAACACACCACTGACATCAGAGGGATGGTCATGCGGGTCGGGCAAAAGGACCCAGCGCGGTGGCGGGGTTGCAGAGTGCTGCCACATGAAGATGAATGCCAACACTGCGGCGGCAAGCGAGATGATGATCTGTTTCATGGACGTGAAGATCGATGAGGATGTTTACTGGTTTTCAGTTGCTGAAAGGCTCGGAGAACTCGACCGAGCCTTTTTTATTGTATGTCGGTTGTCGGGGTAATGGCATATAACGATTGCAGCAAAAACGCCGTGCTGTCGTATGAGTAAGAGTTCTTGATGCGAGAGTTTACAAACTTCCCAATTGAATCGGCTCTTATTAACTCTTGGAACACGGATTCAGGAACGTTGAAATACTGATACGTCTCTCCCTTGCGGAAGAGGATTACCAAGAGATTCCGTTAGGGGTCATAGAGCACTTCTGTTATACTTGAAGACTGTACGTGACAATCTTCATTTGGTCGAGAGTTGACTAAGTTAGTAAACTCTATTATATTCACCGGAAACTAAAAAGGAGACCAAATTGTGAGATCTATTGATACGGTCGGCTTCGGTGAGGCCATAAAACAGCAGCGCGAACATCTCAACTTGCCGCTGTCTCGCTTAAGCGCAAAGCTTAAAGTCACAAAGGGCTACCTGTCTCGTCTTGAATCTGGCAAAACTGTTCCGTCGGTTGCAATGGTTAAGAACCTTGCAAAGCTGCTCCGGTTGGATTCGACGAAACTAGGGATCCTCGCCGGGTATCTTCCTTCGGACATTGAGAAGATTCTGTATTCAAACCCAGTGGCTGCGCCAGCAATCCTGCGTGAGACGTTCGGAGAATATGAGCACACCACCTCAAAGGTGGCCAGGGCTCGCTACGAGTTGGTGGAGCAAGATTGTTTCAAATGGCTCGATGAGCGAAAGCCCAACAGCATACACGCAATCGTTACGGATCCGCCGTACGGTCTTAAGGAATACACAGCAACCGAAAAGAACAAACTTCGCAATGGCAATGGTGGCGTTTGGCGAATTCCGCCGAAACTTGATGGATATGAACGACAACCATTGCCGAGATTCACTGTGCTCGATCAAGAAGAGAAGGGTGAATTACGACGGTTCTTCTTTGATTGGGCACAAAAAGCCTACAAGGTTCTTGTTCCCGGGGGACACGTTTTTATTGCCACCAATCCGTTGCTTTCTCAGATCGTGTATGAAGCCATCGAAAGGGCCGGGTTTGAGAAGCGTGGGGAAGTCATTCGCTTGGTCCAAACGCTTCGCGGCGGAGACAGGCCAAAGAATGCACATAAAGAATTCAGCGATGTTACTGTTATGCCCCGTTCTTGCTGGGAACCTTGGGGCCTTTTTAGGAAACCTTGTGAAGGTCGAGTTCAAGATAATCTCCGCAAATGGAAGACGGGTGGACTTCGGCGCATTTCCGACGATTTGCCATTTTGCGACGTAATCAAGAGCTCGCCAACACGAGCTGCTGAACGTGAAATTGCCCCGCACCCCTCGTTGAAACCTCAAGTATTTATGCGTCAAATCGTGAGGGCAGCTTTGCCACTTGGTCAAGGCGTGGTTCTCGATCCGTTTATGGGAGCAGGATCAACGATAGCTGCCGCTTGCGCTGTTGGCTACAGAAGCATCGGCATAGAATCGGACCGAGAGTTCTATCGAATTGCTGTCAAAGCAATTCCGCAACTTGCGGCCTTGCCAACAAATGCCGACGGCGCTGCGACCGTACCACGAACTCTTGGCGAATCTCAGGAAGAACTATTTGTGCTGAGCTAGAATCTTTTGATGTCTACCGACACCATAGCCTGGCAGTCGGTAGAGAAAATTGCTCCGGAGTTTTTCGACTCCAGAAGTCGTAATTGAAGCCGTCGATGTCCGTCTTGATGCGCCTTTGCGGCCCGAGAAGGACCAGTCCTTCTTTGTTAGTTTGGCGCAGAGAATCTCAACGAACCTCAAGGGTTCTGTTTTCCCGTTGTCCTGCCTCCCGACAACATACCGGAAAACCATCAACCAACATTTCTCCGGGTTGTGACCTTGCCAGCCTCCTCTTTGAATTGAAGATTTGACTTCAACACCCTCCTCACCTTTGAGGATTAGGTTGGTCGAATAATAGCCTTTCGGCAACAGGTCTGGATGTCCGCCCACTTTCAGATTGGCTACAAGGGAGTGTGATGCTCTGGCAATATTCTTGACGAGAAACTCTGAGAGTATTCCAGAGAGTGAGTTTCCGAGCAGCAATTCTTCGAGTGGTCGGAATCCGCTCGTTGTAAGGAAATGGTTGACACCATTGAATAGTCGGTATGTTTCAGCAACAGCCTTCTTGACTTCATCGACTGTGAGATCATAGGGGAGTATCACCTTGGAATTGATATACTTTGGGTCAAGCTCAGTCGGTCGTTCCATATTGTCCTTGTCTTTGTTCGTGATTCAGGTCTCATTGTTTGGGCTCCAAGTTACGACTGCGTCGGGTGCGAATCAAATCGTGCTTTTGGTTGCTTAGCTGTAGCTTGCACCGTCATAGAGTTTGGAAATACTGCTTGACTTTTGCCGACATTAGTTTGCGACGCTCCTCTAAGAAGTCATCATACTCGTTGACCTTCATTGATTCGACTCCATCGGGAATGCAATGCATCGCCAAGTTGGTGCGCAGGTCCTTGATGTCAGTGATTGCGCCGATTCTCTTCTTGCTACCATTGCACTGGTCGAAAAGGATCTTGAAGTAGTTGGAAGGAGGACGGTCGCCAATTGAGATGTTGACTTCACTTTGGGCTTCGAGCCCTTCTTCATTCATGGCAACTTTGATTCCCCAACTTAACTCGCGACGAGCTTGCCGCAGCGGCAGCCTAGGCAGGGAGGTTTTCCATTGTACCGCTCACCGCATCTTCCCGCGCGTCTTCCTACCTTTCTCTTTCAATATAGGTTCTGTTAGCCGCAGTGCCGTGCCGACGATTAAACGACGTCTGTAACAGTTTTGGATGGGAAAGCGGAAGGCTCGTCGAAAAAGGAAGGTTGGGGTTTCACTTTGGTATTTCCCACACACATTTTCAAAAACTCATTCCACTTGTCCCTTGTAACTATGGCAGATACGGTGTCAGGCAACTGATTTGCGAGTTCACGAGTTGCATCGAAACTAAGGTGCTCTGCAAGTCTGAGAAGATCGACTCTCATTAAAAGGTCCTTCGTATATGGCCTCTTAGAATCCAGAAAGGACAAAGAACGAAGGAGCCGCTGAGCAGGATTACTGTTGAGAAGTAGCAGACAAATAACAGCGTGTGCTTGGTCGTCAAAGCCTAGGAAATAACAGGTGTCATCAAGCATCACTGGCTTACTGCTGATCAGGCCAATGAGAGCAAACTGGGATTTCTTGTAAAGCCCTGAAATAGCGACCTTGTAAGGTTTGAACGAATAATCACCTATGCCAAAGATAGCGTAGGGAGATTTGCCGTTGTAAATGGTTGACTTTCGCTCTGAGAAGAAGCGAAGATTGCTGGAAAGGTACTTGTTGAGTCTGGGATACCTTTCAGCGATAAAAGAAGTGTCTTCTCCGACTTTTTTCTGTGTGATGATGAGAAATTTGCGAGTGTTGACCGCAAGTGAGTTTTGAAGATCAGAACTCTTGACTAACGGGAAGACGAGATCATCTTCAATATCTAGCAGTTCATTGAAGCCGTTCTTAAACTTGCCTTCAACGAAGTCCAATTCAAGAATGCGAGAGCAATCGTGTTTGACTCCTTGTCTCCAAACAAACGGAGAAAAACCATCAAAGGTCCGAGATTCTTGGTACGTGGAAATGTCGGAAACAAACTTGTTGTCAAGCCAACCAAACTCGCCTTCAACCAGATCAGGAGAGTCAAGAGATGCAACTTTGCAAGTAAGTTGGTTTTGTCGCTTCCCAAGAGTGCACCGAAAGAGCGATGCGTCGACAGATGCGTTGAAATGAAGCTTAGCGTCGAATCTTAGGGCTGTCAGATTAGAAATGTGGTAACCAGTTTTTGGCAAATCTTGCAGGACATTTTTGATGGCCGAGTTCTTGGCCAACATCGAAAGCCATCCATTGGCCTTTGCGAACGAGTTAAGCATCATCAAGATGATGTACTCACCAATGTCGAAGTTGCCTTTGCCCGTGATGGCATCCAGTCCGTTGAACGATTTGAAGTTACTTTTAGTAGGAAGATTGGCTGAATTCAGGGCGCTCAATTCGGAGTTGGTTACCCAAGGTGGGTTGCCAAGGATCAGGAAACTGTGGTTCTCGATGTCATTGACGGAACCTTGGAAGTTAAATGTGAAAACATCATTACAGAAAAGTTGGATGAATGGGCGATTGAGCTTTGGATTCTCCACAAAGAGTTCAACAATTTTGAATTTCGTAAGCCAGCAATACGGCTCATAGATTTCTACGCCGAGAATCCGTTTCAGTGAAGGAAATGTCTGCAGTGCAGAAAGGACAAATGAGCCTTTGCCGAATGTTGGCTCAATGAGCACGGTAGGCAAGATATTCTCTGAGCGAAGCAGTTGGCACACCTTGTCGCTTAGATTCGGCGGAGTTTGGAAGTCGCCAAACTCACGGCGTGCGATTTTTTCGGAAACCTCTGGATGAAGTTTGAGATAATCAAGGAAAAGCAGATAATCATCTTGTGTGGGAAAGAAAGAAGCGACGCCGCAGAAACCTTGCACCTCAGCGTTTGCGGAGACTGAGTCTTGAATTCTCCGAAAGCGAGACCTTAGGAATTCAACTGTTGCGGGTTTGAGATGTTTAAGAGCCTGCTTCATAATTTGTTGACTATTCTGACGATGCCATCGACATTCTCGGACAGCTTGACAATGCGACCATACTGAAGTCGCCATTGGAGAGCGTTGGAGATTGTGAGATAACCCTGCTCTGGTTTGTTCTTGAGAACCTCTTCGGCTAACTGCGTCATTGCAATATCATCTGCGGGAAGGTTTCTATCGGTGAAGTAGGCAATGATGTCGTCAGTGTTCGCATTGTTGTCGATCATCTGGCGGATGGTTTTGGTCATTTGATAGTCAGCAGTTCGAGCCTGGTCAATGAAAGAGCAACTAACGAAGTCAAGCCGGGCAACCTTCTTTTTCCTGTCATCGGTCTTCTCGTACACAAAAACAAGTAAATTGTAGCCAAGCCCGTAAATCTTCTGCTTGGGGCTCCTGAATGGGCAAGAAGACTGCGGTTGCTCAATGGAAGTAACCTTAATGTCAGTATTGATGTCGTCGGATGGCATATCGATACCGTTGGCAGATGAACCATTGGATGAATTCTAACAAGACTGTTCTCTCTGTTGCGCAGTGCAAGTATCAATTGTTGTACAATCGCCCTTTCTGGTGAAGTGCGTGTACTCGGAAAAGTGTACGTTCGATGTCGCGAGCACCAACCTTATACTTCTGAGCAAAGTACCTGAGAATCTTCAGAAACCGATACCATTGTTTGAATGTAAAGCCGACACCGTCTGCATTCGTGTTAACGGTGCCCATCTGGTAAAGGAGCTGCCACACACGGATGTCGATAACGCCGTAACGTTGGGGGTTGGTGAGCATCAACGCAGCAGATGCCATGGGAACACTCACACCACAGAGACTCGTGAGAAGTGACAATTTCTTTTGCTCGCTCCGAGTCGAGAAAGCAGCTTTCGTGAGTTTCTTGATGGAACTCTCGCGATTGCGACGAATATGTTTGATGGCTCGGGGAGATTTCCAATGACAAATCTTGATAAGGTCGGGTTTTGTGAGATAGCCACGTTGTCGGGCCATCGTGAGTTCATCGATGAGTTTCTGAGTCTTGGGCCCTTCCTTGGTAGACAGGTGAAGTCCAATGAGATGTTGGAGTCGCTTGTAGGGGAGTTTCTTGAGTGCCATTTGGTTAGTTCACACTTGCGCTGCGCTCCAAGCAAATTATCATTGATCGTCAAAAGACTGGTCAGGGAGCCGATTAAGGTTGCGAACGAATCGTTCTTTGTTGAAAGGTGCTCCAGACTTCATTACTTCATAGGTTTCCACGGCGATGACAGATCCGATCAATAGCTTAGCATCCTTTTCACTGATACCTTCGGAAAGCAAACGTTCGAAGGTCTGGCGTGTTTCAGGCGGATTATTCTCTCGCAGTTGTGATTCAACTGCTTCGAGATATGTCGCCTTCAGGATAGGATTATGTTTAGGTTGTTTTGGTTTCATGAGATAGCCTTTAACTCAGTTGCGGCGGGCGGACATGACGCATAACTCGCGTATAATCGCATTGTGTTTTTCCATCCTTCAGCGAAAGACAAGGAGCCACGGTCCTTGCTTGCGGTTGTGGCCGGTGACGCGCAACAGTTCCTGGCCTGCTTCAAGCGCTGCTCGTGCATGTTGGGGACTGGCGAACGCGGGAAGGAAGGTAAAGGCCTATAATCTCATCTCCCACGATCTTGTCGATCCAAGCATCTGATTGGGCGAGCACCGTCATGGCAGCGCCGTAGAACCGGTTCATGAGGCGCGTGAACTCCATCGGATTGGTACGTTCAGCAAGAGCTGTTGAGCCACGGACATCGGCAAACAGCATCGTGAGTTCAGTCTCAGCGCCGCCGAGGTTATGCGAGATGAAATCGTCGCAGGCGTTACAGAACTTTGGATTCAGCTTTGAGGGACGTTTCCGGAAGATGACGCGCATGACCGGTCCACCAAAGCCGCCAAACGGCGCATGGCAGAAACGGCAGCGCGGGTTTGACGGAATGAGGCTGAACATGTGCCGTCGCCCTCGTCCGACATCAACGGTACCCGAAAGAATTGCCTGCCACGTTTCGCTTACCGCTTCTTTTTTTCCATCATCCCTCCCCTTGTAGATCCTCCGCACGAATCGGCATCTTACGGATTCTCTTACCCGTCAGAGCGAAGAGTGCGTTGGCAACTGCCGGCGCAACCGGAGGAAGACCCGGCTCGCCGATTCCTCCCATCGCCTCCGTGCTGGGAACGATGTGCACCTCAACAGCCGGCATTTCGGACATCGTCAGCATCGCATAGTCGTGGAAGTTGCTCTGCGCCACGCCGCCGCCGGTGATGGTGATTTCGTCTTTGATGGCCGCGCTCAAACCGTACGCGATCGCTCCCTCCATCTGTGCTTCAATCGTTTGCGGATTGACAACGGGTCCGCAGTCGAGAGCGACGACAACGCGGTGGACTTTCATCGCGCCATGACGATCGACGGAGACCTCCGCCACCTCTCCGATGCTGCTGCCGTAAGACTCGCAGCACGCAATTCCGCGTGCCCGTCCCTTCGGAAGCGGCTTACCCCAACCGGCTTTTTCCGCCGCAAGCTCTAACGCTCGCTTAAGTCTTGGCTTCTCCTTCAGCAATTGGCGACGATATTCAAAAGGATCCTTCTTGGCTGCTGCCGCAAGCTCATCGATGAAGCTCTCGATCATAAAGGCGTTCTGTGATGGTCCCACGGCACGCCAGGCACCGATCGGCACACCTGTGTCGATGATGTGCGCATCGATGTAGATATTGGGGATGGCGTACGGCGGCGTACTGCCGCCCGTGACAATGCCCCTCGAACTCGGCCCGACGATACGATGTGTCCATGCAACCGGCTGGCCGTTCTTATCGAGTCCGGCAGTCATGACGTTGTATGTGGAAGGACGATAAAAGTCGTGCCGCATGTCATCCTCCCGCGTCCAGATGACCTGTACGGGCGCGCCGATGGCTCTTGCGACCTTCACGGCTTCGACAACGTAGTCCGCCAGCAACCGTCTTCCAAATCCGCCGCCGAGCAAGGTGACATTCACCGTGACGTTTTCGACGGGGACGCTAAGCACACGCGCCGCCTCCGTTTGCGCTCGTTGCGGTGTTTGTGTCGGAGCCCAGATTTCGCATTCGTTGCCCCGCACATGAGCGGTGCAGTTCATCGGCTCCATCGTCGCGTGGGCGACGAACGGTGCACGATAAATCGCTTCGACCTTGTGCGCGGCGCTCGCGAGAGCCGCAGCCGCATCGCCAACCTTCCGCTCTTCCGTGCCGGGTTTCTTGGCGGTTTCTTCAAACGTCTTCCAGATGTTTTCGCTCGACTGTTCCGCCCATTGTCCCTTGTCCCACTGTATGTCGAGTCGGTCGCGTCCTTCTAATGCCGCCCAGGTGTTCGTCGCAACGACCGCTATGCCTTCATCAATCTGCACGACATCCCGAACGCCGGGCACCTGTTTTGCACGCGTTGCGTCGAAGCGGGCAACCTTGCCGCCGAAGACCGGCGAGTGCTCGATCGACGCGAACAGCATTCCGGGTACACGAACATCGATGCCGAAGATTGCCGTGCCGTCGACGCGGGAGGGATTATCGACCTGTGGCATCCGCTTGCCGATGATCGTGAAGTCTTTCGGGTCTTTCAACCTCGGACTTGCGGGAACCGGCAGTGTGGCGGCAGTTTCGGCAAGCTCGCCGTAGGAGAGTCTGCGTCCGTTCGCACGGTGGATCACTGATGCGCGTTCCGCATAGCATGTTGCCGGGTCAACGCCCCATCGCTGCGCTGCCGCGGCGATGAGCATCTCCCGTGCTGTTGCGCCGGCCTTACGCAGATTCTCGTACGACGTGCGAACGCTTGTGCTTCCGCCTGTTCCCTGGCTGCCGTACTTGTTCGGATGCGCCGGCGCCTGTTTCACGTCAATCGTTGTCCAGTCGGCTTCAAGCTCTTCAGCAACAATCATTGGCAGGGACGTCCGTACTCCCTGCCCCATCTCTGACTTTGCCACGGTGATTGTGATCTTGCCGCTTGTGTCGATTGAGAGGAATGCGTTCGGTTTGAACGATCCAGCGACTTCAGGCGTGAACGCATCGGTTTCTTTCGGAAGGAGATGGAAGCCAAGCACCAATCCGCCGCCGGCGACGGAGACGACTTTCAGGAAGTCGCGTCGATTCAGGGTGAGCGTGCTCATCGGACACCTCCTTTCGAACCGGATCCGGGTTGCGGCGTTTTCGCGGCTGTTATGATGGCGCGGCGGATGCGGTTGTACGTCCCGCAACGGCAGAGATGCATGGCCATCGTTGCCTCGATGTCATTCTCGCTCGGATTCGGGCTGCGGTCGAGCAGAGCCGCGACAGCCATGATCATGCCGGGCTGGCAATAGCCGCACTGCGGAACGTCTTCTTCCATCCATGCAATCTGCACAGGATGCGTGCGGTCGGGGGAGAGACCCTCGATCGTAATGATCGTTCGGCCTGCGGCGAGGTCCACCGGTGTCACACACGAGCGGGTGGCTTCGCCGTCGATGAGCACAGTGCACGAGCCGCACAGCGCGCGCCCGCAGCCAAACTTCGTTCCCGTGTAACCGATGACATCCCGAATGACCCACAACAGCGGCATGTCGGGATCGACATCGACGGTGTGGCGTTTCTTGTTGATGGTGAGAGTGATGGAAGCCATAGCGACCTCCTTGGTGTTGAATAAGTTGTCGAGGTAAACGTAGGCCGGAGTGTGGAACGGCGGGTAGCCGCACGGAGGAAAGGTAGGAAATGTAGAAGAAAAAGGAAAGAGGCCGATTTCCAACCAGTAGGTCACCAACCAGTAGGTCTCAGGAAAAGAGCTTCACAAGCAAGCGTGGGAATCCACGTACTGATGGATCCAAGGATTGTCGGATTACTGAAGTCATAGAGTACTGAGTCAATAATCCCTTTATCCGACGCTCCATCGGTCTAGGTTTTATCCCAATGTAGGCAGGCCACAACCAAAACAAGTTCTAAACCGCGAATGAACGCAAATGCAATTGGCGTTGATTCGCCCCGCCCTGCGGGTCGGTTCAAAAAATCCAAACCAACGGGAAAAGCTTTTTTTACACAAATTTTACTCTTAAGCGCCTAAAAGGAGACGCCTGCGGGAGTGCTGACGCGCAGGACAGACTCCTGCAGAAACTGCAGTTGATACAGCGAACGGATCCGCTCAATGAGTGTGTCTGCTGTAACGGTGGGACGATGAAGCAGGATGAGAATGCGAGTGGGTTCGCGGATCAGGCCGAGGTTCTTGCTCATGTATTGTCCTTCGGCTTCCAGTACTGTCAAACCTTCGGGGAAGCGTGGAGAAATCTCGCGGTCGAGGAATGCTCTCCACTCATCGGTCGAAACGCGCGTGCTGTCCGGCTTCGCCATGCCGAAGTAGAGCTCGGTCTTAACGTAGATTTCAGGATCAACGGTTGGGGGAGAAGCGCCGGGCTGTGCGGAGGAGCATGCGGCAACGCCTATGACAAACGCCAGCGCGATCACGACATTGCTCAGGCGATGCGCGATGAACGATTGCGGATTGAACACGCTTCGGTCGGCCGTCATTTCGTGCCGGTAGTGTCGTTCAGGATCTCTTCACGCGCCTCGTCGATCCAGTCGTACAATTTCTCCTTCTCTGCCTCGCTGAGCCGCGCGGAGGGGTGCATGAGAAGGTAGAGCGGGAGCGGCATAGTACCGGCGTCGATTTCCATAGCCATCTGGTCGAGTCGTCCAACGGCGCGGAGTGCACGATAGTCCCACTGAGAGAAATTCAGCATGCTGCGCCCGTTTTCAACGTCGCTTGCAACAAGCCACATCGCGGGCGCAATGTGGCTGTACCACGGCCATCGCGTTTCATAGGAGTGGCAATCGTAACACGAACGCCGAAGGATCGCGTCTACATCGGCGGGTACGGTAAGAATTGCCTGAATGGTTCTCGCAGGATCGACGGGAGGATTGGTGCGTTCGGGACGGTAGAATTGCATTGCGATGAACACAGCGAGAACGACGATGCCGGCAATCTTCAGCGCTTTCTTCATGAGGGGCTCCTGGGTTAGCCGTGGTGAGTGAATGTCGCCCGCCTTTGGCGGACTGAAGACAATCGCCAGATGAAAGTGTGCATCTTAATGCCGCTGTAGAAACTCGATTTTCTCGTTTTCCATTAGTAGGAGAAGCAGTTTCTTCGCGATGTTGTTTCACCGACTGGGTGAAGGGGAATCAACTAGCCATCTTGTTGCCACTTTTCTGCTCAGCGGAAAAAAATACTTGAAAACAACACCACACCTGCCTGCGTGCCGAAGACACTTCGGCAGG
>JBGFRR010000141.1:0-26557 GCA_041695045.1 Bacteroidota bacterium | reverse complement strand
CTAAGGGGGATTCATGAGGAACCAATCATCCATCATCATCGCAGCGTTTGCAATCGTTTTCCTCTTTGCGAGTCTTTCCTGCTCGGACGAAGGCTCCAGCCCAACGCAACAACCCCCACCGCCTTCGGAGGTTTCGTTCTCGCAACATATCCAACCGATCTTTCAGAACACGCAGTACGGGTGCATCAGCTGCCATGGCGGCTCGGGCGGATTATCCCTGACGGCGGGACAGAGTTACAGCAACCTCGTTAACGTGCGGGCCCGAACGCAATGCACCGACAGGATGCGTGTGTTACCCGGAAGCCCGAGTCAATCGGTGCTGTTCCTGCGGCTCTCAGGCTTTACCTGCGGCGACCGGATGCCACAGGGCGGGAACGAAATCACATCGCAGCATCTCGACCTGATCAGGGATTGGATTACACAAGGTGCAAAGAACAATTAGGTTGGGAGTGAACGATGAGACAACGACTGTTAATTGTGCTTGGCATGCTTCTTACAACATCGACGGCACTGGCGCAAAATCCGAAGAAGCTGACGTATGAGAAAGGCGTCTTTCCGATTATCAAGAGTTACTGCTTGCCGTGTCATCTTGCGGAGAATGAGAATCCCAGCGGCTTAGCGTTGGACAACTACAAGACGCTCATGAAGGGGGGAAAGCATGGGCCGTCGGTCATTCCCGGCAAGCCGAAGGAGAGCTATCTTTACCTGAAGCTTCTGCCCAATCCGCCTTTCGGAAGACAGATGGCGCGCGGGAGAAAGAAACTTACGGACGAAGAAGTGAAGGTCATCTATGATTGGATCGAACAGGGCGCGGTAGAGAAGTGATGCCGTGGTGTGCAGGTGAACAAAGACAGAACGATGAAGGAGAGAAACATGTTGTTGTTCGTTCCCACGCAGGGCCTCAGAACGAGATAACGATAACCAATTATTCTGCTCGTACGAGAGGGCGAGGCGACGCCTCGCCCAACTTTTTTCTATCATGACACCCGTTCCACCTTCACCGTGTTCGTCGTCCCCTTTGACATGAGCGGGATGCCAGCCGTGAACACGATGTAATCCCCTTTCTCAACGTACCCTCGATCACGCAGGTCGTCGATGACGCGCTGGAAGGCATCGTCGGCGTTGCTTTCGAGATGCTCGGCAATGATGCCGCGAACGCCCCAGATGAGGTTGAGGCGACGGAGAATCTTCTCCCGCCCCGTCACCACAATGATCTGCGCCTGCGGGCGATACTTGCTGATGCGCGCAGCCGTAGCGCCCGAGAAGGTAATCGGCACAACCGCGCGGGCGTTGATCTTCTTGGCGATGACGCATGCGGCGCGGGCAACGGCGTCGAAGACCGTCTCCTCGACCGATTTCTCATGTTCCTCGATGTACAGATGGTCTTCTAAATCGATTTCCGCCTTGCGAATGATGCGGTCCATGGTCTGCACCGCCTCCACAGGATACAGGCCGACAGACGTTTCGCCGCTGAGCATCACCGCGTCGGCGCCGTCGAGCACAGCGTTGGCCACGTCGTTGGCTTCCGCGCGGGTGGGGCGCGGATTGCCGATCATCGATTCCAACATCTGCGTGGCGATGATCACCGGCACGCCCTCCTCGTTACACTTCCGCACGATCATCTTCTGAACAATCGGCACGTCTTCCGGCGGGAGTTCAACGCCGAGGTCGCCGCGAGCGACCATCACCACATCGGTCTCGGCGATGATCTCGTCGATGTTCTCTACCGCTTCAGGTTTTTCGATCTTCGCGACAATAGGGACGCGCTTCCCCTGTTGCACCTCTTTGATAATGACCTCCCGCAACTGGCGTATGTCATCCGCCGACCGCACGAACGACAGCGCCACGTAATCGATATCGTGCGCGAGGCCAAATTTCAAATCCTCCACATCCTTGTCCGTAAACGACGCCACGCTCACCTTCACGTCGGGGAGGTTCATCCCCTTTTTCTCCGCGAGGATGCCGCCGTTCACCACGGTGCAGGCAACCTCTGCTGCATTCTTCGACGTCACGCGCAGCTTGATCTTCCCATCATCGACGAGAATCGTGTCGCCGACTTTCACATCTTGCGGCAGTCGCTTGTAGGTTGTCGAAACGCGCTCGGCCGTGCCTTTCACGTCCTCGACGGTAAAGGTGAACGTTGTTCCTGTTTTCAATTCCACGGTCGGTTCTTCCAAGAGGCCGGTACGAATCTTCGGGCCGCTGAGGTCTTGGAGGATCGAGATATATTCCCCCGTGCGACGGCTTGCCTCACGGACGCTTGTGAGGACGCGCTCGTGGTTCTCGTGGGATCCGTGCGAGAAGTTCAGCCGCGCAACGTCCATCCCTCCTTTGATCATGTGCACGAGCGTGTCCACAAACTGCGAAGCCGGCCCGATGGTGCAGACGATCTTTGTGCTGCTGTACGGTTTCATGTGGCTCATCGCTGATGCTCCTTTGCGTGATGGAAGAACTGAACAAGCTGTGGGAGGATGGATCCTGCAGAACCGAGCAGCGTCTCGTTCATGCTTGCTGAAAGGTCGGTATACTCTTGATTAATCTCAACAGCATAGGCGCCCGAGCGGCGTGCAAGCAGCGGAAGCGACGCTGCCGGGTACACAACGCCCGAGGTCCCTATGCACAGAAAAAGGCCGCAGCGCTCAGCAGCCAGTTCCGCCTGTCGGAAGGTTTCATACGGCAGCAGCTCACCGAACCACACTACATCCGGCCGGATGAGCCCGCCACACTTCGCGCATCGGGGTGCAGACTTTTCCTCTCCCACCTGTACGTCGTCGGCAAACGTTCCGCAATCGATGCAATAGCTGCGCGTGATGTTGCCGTGTAACTCTAAGACGCGCGTACTGCCTGCGCGTTGGTGGAGATTATCGACATTCTGCGTCACGAGCGTAAACCCCTCCACCAACCGCTCCAACTCCACGAGCGTCTTATGGCCTGCGTTCGGCTCTACACTCTTCATCACCGTGCGTCGATACTGGTACCACTCCCACACCAGCGTGGGGTTCTTGATGAACGCATCGAAGCTTGCCAGCTCCTCCGGCTTGAACTTCGACCACAGTCCATCTACTCCGCGGAATGTCGGCACGCCGCTTTCCGCCGAGATGCCTGCGCCGGTGAGCACACACACCGAACGCGCATTGGCGATGACGGAGCGAAGTATATCGGAAATCTTCATTGACTCGGCAAGAGCGTCAGGTAATGCCACGCCCGCCGCTCGATGACGTAACGGTCCATCGGCATCGTGCGGTAACCACCTTGCAGCCAGAGTGATGTTTGGTCTTTGTAGTTGCGGTGGAACACATGCCCCGACTGACCCGGCGGTGTGACGGCACGTGTGTTGTTGGCATCCGCAAGGTCAATAATCCGCCGTGTGGATGGGCCGACGTGATTCGCGAACGGATCCGCCAAGCGGTAATCGCCTTTCCACACCGTTGAATGCGAACCGGGCACTTCGTGCGGGCCCACATTGAAGATGCGGCGCAGCAGCGCATTGGGGCTGAAGACATGCTGGAACTCCACCTTGTGCAATCTCCCCCACCGCCATTCCTTCAACTCGCCGCCCAACATTCCCCGAAGCTGCTCGATGCCGCCGGCGAAACTCATGCGAATAATGTCGTTGCGCGTTTCCACTTCAGGCGTGTCGATGTTGTCGAACCACGCGGAGTTTCCCTGATAGAGGAGGTTCGTTATCGCAACCATTGGCACGGCTGCAAGCGTTTCGTACATCCCAAGCATGCTACTTCCCAACTCATCATACAACGTGTTATGGATAAGACGAACAAAGAAGGCTTGGAAGAAGCTGGTGGCTACGTCGTCTTGCTTCATCTCGAAGTCCCAGTTCCGCATATAGACGAGTGCTTCACGCACAACGGCATCATCCGTCGGTTTCTCTTCGAATGCGGCAAGAATCATCGGTACGACCTCGCGCGCATGCGGCGACGAGACATCGGCTTGTATGCGCTGGAAATCCTCCAACGTGAATCGCGGCGCCGACTGCAGAAGCTCGGTGATGCGCATGGCTCGCCACGACGGCTCCCAATGTTGCGAGAGGTAGTACCGGCCGTCAACAGTAATCTTGTTGTTCGCCGTTGCGATGAAGCCTTCAGGAGGATTGTAGAGCTGCGGAAGTTCCTCATGCGGCACAAACCCTCGCCAGTCGTTTTGACTCGTCAAGCCGGCGTGCGGTATCGGCAGGGCTCCTGATCGTCGCAGCGGTACTTTTCCTCCCAACCGATAACCGATGTTGCCCGCGGTATCCGCATAGACGAAGTTCTGAGCGGGCACGGCAAAGTGCCGAAGCGCCTCGGTAAACTCTCTCCAGTTTCCCGCACGGTTGATGAGATAGAACGCCAGCGCCTCGTTCGATTGCTCCGAGCCAACCCATCGCATCGAGACAGGCTGTTCATACAATGTTGCTGCCGCTTCAAAGCGATTCACGACGGGCCCGCGATGGGTGCGATAGATAGTGAAGATCACCGGCTTTCCGTCCTTGACAAGAATTGTATCCTCTTGAGAAACAATCGGCCGCCATGAGTTGTCGACCCGGTAACGCGTGGGATGAAGAAGCGAATCGACCTCCTCAACGTAGAAATCCTGATCATCCACCATGCCGTTCGTCAACCCCCAGGCGATGAATCGGTTGCGACCGATGATGATGAACGGCCCGCCGGCGATAGCGACGCCCGAGACCTCGATGCCCGGTGCGGCGAGCGTCATGTCATACCAACGAGCCGGGGTGGTGAGAGAAAGGTGGGGATCGTTGGAGAGAAGCGGCTTGCCAGTGGCTGATTTCGTACCGGAAACAACCCATGAATTGCTTCCGGCGTGAAGACTTCGTAATCCGACAAGTTCGCGGTAGGCGACATCCGCCTGCACAAAATCCCTGAGCGATGCGGCCACTCGCCGCCGTGCCGGATCGGGAACAATGGTCGGCGCTTCGTGATGCCAGTGCGGGAATATTTCCGACGCACGCGCTTCACCGAAGCGCTCGACGAGCAGGCCGAAGATCAGGTCAACCCATCGTGCGTAGTTGAGCTCCCACGCCATCAGACGGCTGATGAGGAGCGAGTGTTCGATAGTCCACGGCTCCGGCTCAATGCCGAGGAGGTCGAATTCGAGAGGATACTTGCCGCGGTGATGTTCGATATAGGCGTTGACGCCGTCGGCATATGCCTGGAGGAGCACCCGCACCGAATCGTGCAGCGCTTCCGCCATCTCTGCTGCGATCCGCCGAATACCGATGGTGCGGAACATGCGGTCAGTCTTCACGGCGCGGTCGCCGAGGATTTCCGCTAAACGTCCCATCCCCGCGCGCCGCGATATCTCCATCTGCCACATCCGGTCTTGCGCCTGCGTGAAGCCGACAGCAAAATAGAGATCGCGTTCGTTTTCTGCGAACAGCGAGGGAACTCCAAACTCGTCGCGCAACACCTCCACTCCGTCCCTCAAGCCCGCGAGACGAAGTGATCCGGAGGTGGTGGAAAACGATTTGGTGATCAAATAGTAGGCGAGGACAACCGAAGCGATGAGAACAACGACAAGGGTGATGCCAAGACCGAGAAAGACCTTCGTCCGCGTTCGCATGAAGTGTCTGTGGTGTGGAATGGTTGGAGAGACGCTACCAATGTATCAAAATCTCTGGGGGAGTGCAACAGGCTCGGTATTGGCTGTGAACGCGTGTATGCCCTGACATGCGTTCTTCGGTATGAACCTATTCCTGCCTCGTACGAACATCGATCACAAAGCGCGAGCGAGGAGAGCGGAAGGTCGCGGGGGCACTGCTGGTGCGCCAGATAAGCACGCGCTCGATGGACTGTGGGTCGAGAAGGTCGAGGACGAATGACTCTGTTCTGATGCCGTTGATGTAGAGGACGGGCGGGAGTGCGTTCGGACCGAAGCCGGGCGTCGATGTGCTCACGCCGGCAGCGGGCGCGAGCTTCACGAGAACTTCGCGCATATTAGAGGACATCGTGCGGCGAATCTCTTCCTGATTGAGAACGAGGTAGGTGTTGCGCTCGTCGAGTAGCTGCAGCCGGTCGATCCGCTCCAATACGGTTACTTCTGGCAGAGCAATCAGGCGCGGCCGGAGCTCGATGAGCAGCATCTGGCCCTGCCGGTTTTCGACGCGCAGGGGATAGAACCGGGATTGGTAGGCGACGTGACGGAACTCGAGCAAGTACACACCTTCGGCGAGGCGCAGTTCGAAGTATCCTCCGTTATCCGTAATGCCGATGACGCGCTCGTTATTGACGAGAATATGGGCATCGCTGATGGGCATCATGGTTTCGGCGTCCATGAGCGTCCCGCCGATGAGGGAATGCGTTTGCGCATGAAGTGGCAGGGAGAAGAAGAGAAGAATCAAACACAGGATGAGCATCGAGCGACGCATGGTAGGGTTCACACCTCGCTACGAATGTACAAAGGGGGCGGGAACAAGTCAAGATGGTGTGTAAGCCTACCTTGCCAACCTACCTTGCCAAGATCATCTTCTGGATTGCTACAGTGCCTGTGGCGTGCAGTTTGTAGAAATACACACCGCTTGGCAATGTCGAAGCATCAAAGAATGCATGGTGTGAACCGGCAGGACGATGCTCGTTGACGAGCGTGGAGAGTTCACGACCAAGGATGTCGAATACCTTGAGAGACACAAAACCGGCTTGTGGCAGGGTGAAAGGAATGACCGTGATGGGGTTTCCGCCAAAGGCGGATCCGCCTCCGGCGGAAAAGGGATTCGGATAGTTCTGATGCAGACGCACACTTGCGGGCTTGTAAAGCGCCGCAAGACTCTGCAGTAACGTGTTCGGCTCCACCACCTTGCGCATCACAGTATTCTCCCGATTCTCGTAGTCGTAGATAAACCGGTACGTGACAACGTGGCCAGAGTCTATGATGCCGCCAAGGGCGACGTTGGTAACAGGCGTGGTGATATGCTCTGCCATAATGTTGACGTAGTAGGTTGCAAGTTTGGTCCCGAAGATTATAACTGTATATACACCATTCGCAGCATCGCCAATCCCCGTTTCAATGGGATCTTTCTCATGCGGATCATCCTCGGGACCATCGTCAGTGTGGATGTCAATACCGGCAGAACCAATTTCTGAACCCAGAATCTCACTAAAATATGTGCGACTCACAGGATCGTACTCTGTTCGTCGACCAATGGGATCTTGGATCAACATCCTCAAGTAGCCATTTGCGCCGAAGTTTATTGATCCCTCTTGGCCTCGAGCGACCTCGATTGGAAGAATGATCCCCACAAGGATAGCCAAGTAGCAAATTCTTTGTGGCATATTTATTTCCTCCGACAGATGATTGCTCGATAGATGCTGTTCTCATAACTATCTAACGTTGTGCGGTCAGCATAACAGCCGGGGTCAAGAATCTGATATTTCCCATCTTTCTTCCCTGTTATCAATACCCAATGATTCCTTACACTGCTCGGATTCCGTGGATCGCGATTGGCAACTTGAACAATCACAAAGCTCCCGTTCTGGAGTTCCTCATCGATGGTTGAAAGGCCGATGGGAATCTTCTTTGTCCAATTCTCATCGGATCCTAATCGAGCAGGCTCTTGCCCTTGTAGCTTGCCTGAAGAATACCTGTTTACAGCGTTCCAGTAAACCCTTCCATCCCAATTCCCCTCCTGATTTTTCGCAAACCGTCCTTCGTTTGTCATGCGTTCATTGAGCGTCAATGGATCGTAATCCTCGCCCAACGCTTTCAGCACCATCGCCATCGCCGTCAGTGCACACCCTTTCTCGCCAATGGTGTGTTGCCGCTCCGGTTGTACCACGTTGCCATCTCTGTCCAACCGTTTGTATTGCGTCGTCTGCGAGCCCCACTCACTTCCCGTCATTCCACGCCAGTACCAAATCAAACCGATATCACACGGTCCCGGGCGAAAACATCGGAGAGACCCATGTAAAGCCGTGATTCGCATTGGCGTTCTGAATAATCGTCAGCGAAATCGGTGCGGCAGTACGAGGTCATGTACTGCAGCGCCCGCTCCACCAACGATGGTCACGACAATTTGACCGCCTTCGGGTAAGCTCAACCATGCTGCGGCTTTACTGAGCGAATGCACATGCCGTTGAGACAACATGTTCGCCCCTTCTCGTCCCGTTGTATCGGCTGGCGGAACAACTGCAGCCGAGTCTTTTACCACGACCTGGAAAACAAGAGTGTTGGAAAATAACAAATTGAGGAAGGAGGAAACTGAACCGATAGAAGGAAGTCAATTACAGAACGGCTGTATCAAAATGTAGGTCGACCAGCCAGGTCAACATACAACAACTTCAACAAACTCACAATGGTCCCAACAAAAAGCTGTTTCATTTCCCTTCCCTTCTGTCTCTCATCAGCGAGTGAAGTATGGCGCAAACGTAAACCCGAATGCAACTGTTGTCATCCCTCGGAACGAATCAAATCCGCCGACCCCAAGTCCGATCCCCGGCAAGTGTTGGACCTCCGCGAAGCCGTTGAAGATCGACGAGATCTGTACGTTAAGCCCCGCTATCCCGTGCGGCACAGCACCAACGCCCCATCTGCTGCCATAGAGGCTTCCAAGCGCTCGCGCACCAAGTCCGACGTACGGCTGGATATCCCCTTGCAAGAAGTAGTACCGATACTCCGCGCCTACATACCCAAGCCCGACGCTTGCGGTAGAAGTGCCAAGAACATTCTGCGAGTACGATGCTTGCGGGCGCCGGACACGAGCAAAGCGAGGGTCGAGCATGACGTTCTTGCCTCCGAAACTCCACAGTAAGCCACCACTCACCACGAGTTTGTCCGCTGTCTTCTCCTGCGGCACATAACTCACACCGATACCGGGCACGGTGCGTGTTTCTCCGCCGAAGGTAAGACCGCTGACGCTGAACCCGGGCTGATAGGGAGAACGCTTCATCGAACGAGCGCTCTCCAATGCATTCATCGGCTTCAGCGAGACTGCCGAGAGTCCGCGAATCTGAGGGGTAATGTTGAGGCACCGTGTGAGCTGTGCGGGCAGGACACTGGTGGTCAGCAGGAAACAGCACCAAACGAAGAGTGCACGCATGGCAAACCTCCGCTCATAGGTGCTTTGTGTTCGTGAGATGATCGTTTGTGCCCCCAAGAGGTTTGCGAGATCGCAGAGTCGGGAATCACCTCATCGTCTACTCCACAACCTCTCTGCACTCTGCGACGTATCTTCGAACGACAAGACCGCTCGTCTCAAAACCGATACGACAACGTCACGTTCATTGTGCCGCTGTTGACGCCTTCACGCGTTCGTGAGGCCTGCGGGAGTCCTTGCACGTAGTAATTGTCGCGGAACGTCGTCCACTTGCCGTAGGCGAATGCAGCGTTCAGGAATACATTTTGGTCGACCTTGAATCCAACGCCGCCGGTGTAGTAAACCTGGTCGAACTCGGGGGGATCATCTTTGTAAGGAGACGGATTCACCACAATACCGCCGCGTAATTGGAGTCCAAGATTCCACAAGGTCGCCTCGGCACCGCCGCGCAGGTTGGTGGTCGGTCGGAACACACGCTGGATCACACGGTTCTCGGCAATCAGGTCGGGATTGTTGTTCGTGAACTCCAGCTGCGTCCAATCAGTGTACTCTGCATCGCCAGCAAACACAAGCCAGTCGCTCACCTGAACCGACGCACCGGCACTCATAACGGGAGGCGTGCGAATCTCATACTTCGTTGTGCTGGAGACGGTCTTGTTGAAGCGGTCGACGACACCCTGAGCGTTCGGGTCGAACTCGCTTCTGCCTTCATCGCTGAAGCGCTCACTAATTTCGTAGTACGTTGGCGTCCGGATGGTTGCGCCGATGCGAAAACGTCCCGGCGAACGATACATGATGCCGAACAGAGCGTGAATACCGGTGATGTCGCTGTTGATCGTGCTGTAGTAGTCGAACCGATGGAACGCATCGAAGCGGTTGTCGTAGCGATAGACGTTGCGCGTATCGACCTCGGAGAATTCCCGATCATACCGGTATGAACCGGAAAGGATACTGATCGTTCCGCCGGCGGAGAGATTCCGCGCAATATCGATGGCCCCGCCGAGCGACCAGCTGTTGATACCGCCCCCTTCACGTACTTTGCTGGCCTGCTGCACGCTGTCAAACACAACGGGGAACAGGAATCCGCCAACCGTGTCCGCAAGGAATACTTGAAAGGGAATATTGTCTTCGAGCAATCGCGAGCGCTCGCTGGAAGAGAGATTGCGCACGTTGGTGTAGGGCGTCAACGCTTCCACAATGGAACTGCGTGCGTTAAAGCCGTCGAATGCAGCGGTCGTTGAGTAGTTTGCAATCCGGCCAACTCCTAACGCAAACGTTAGACTGCCGCGTGTGGTTGGCACGGGATACACGAGGCCGACGTTATTCAGGTTGAGCGACGTGAGTGTGGAACTCGTGTTCGCACCGAGGAATGAAACGTCGTTATTGTAACTGAGATGATTCAGACCGAGAGAGAACTCGTAGTCGCGAAGAGCGGCCAGTCCGGCAGGATTTGAAAAAAGTGCCGAGTAGTCATCCGCCAGGCCGATGGAGGCATTCCCCATTCCCTGCGTGCGCGCACCGACGGCAATGTTGAACAGAGAAAACCGGAGCGCATCCTCCGCAAACTGTGCCGAGGCAATCGACGCTACGCCTAACATCATGATTGTAAGAGTAATAAGCTGCCGTATCATGTTCATCGCTTCACCGAATACCTGACTTGTACCTGGAATACTGTGAATGTTCTATCGAGAGTCAGCCTAATGATCGCGTGAGCGTGTGGCGCCGCTACTCCGGCTTCCCCCACTTCCACTCCCACTCGATGGGGCACTTACTGCTGGAGCCGACGAAGGCGATGGTTGTGCCGGCGGCGTATATGACGACGCAGGCATGGAGTTGTCGCGACTACGTGTCGAACCCGAACCGCGGCTCTCTCCACCTCCGCTCCCTCTTCTGCTCGGTGCCGGACTTGACGAACGTCCGCTCTCGCCCGAACGGGATGCAGGGGGTGTGTACGATCCGCGGTGGGAGGAGGTGCCGCGTGTTCTGCCGCTCACTTCACCGCCGCGACTGCCTCGATCGTAGCCGCTTTGCTCGCCCGAACGCGTTCGCGTCGCCGAACGGCCGCTTACCTCACCGCGCGATCCACCGCTCGTTCTGCTTGCAGGCATCCCAAACGAACCGGAACTTCCACTCGTGTATCGACCCGACCCATCCCGCACCGCTCCGCCATCTTCCCCGGTCCGTCGTACGCCGGAGTTGCGCGTGCGCGAGGCCACTCCGCTGCCCGGAACATAGACCACCTCACCCCAGTAGTACGGGTTGCGATAGAATCTATACGGCGAGTAATACCCTGAATAGAACGGACGGTAGCGGTAGGAATACCAGTACGGATACCCGATGAACGGTGTTCCGCAAATCCACGGATCGTAGAAGTAGAAGCAATCGGTGAACCACGGGTCATACGCCCAATAGGAGTACACAGCGGGATAGTAGAAGCGGAACATGAAGTGTGATCGTGTCCTCCACGAATCGTAGTACGGATCGTAGTCGTCGCGGTAGCCGCGTTCCTCGGTCGCGATCGTGTCCTCTTGCTCAACACGATCGTCGCCGTAGGTGTAATAACGACGGGGGCGCTCCTCATCCCGTGTGGTGGCGAGCTGCGTGTAGCATCCCGCTAACAATACAAGGAGTAAACTCGAGACGATGGAGATAGGGAGAACATTGGTCAATCGTTTCATAGTAGCATCCTCCTCCAGCCTTTTGGGGCTTTGGTGGGTAGAAAAACTCTACAATATTTTCAACAAGATTGATGCCATGAGGGTTCGCGGCAATATCGTTTTTATGGCTAATGTACACTATTTTCGGATGGAACCGGGATGCCCTGCGGGGGCGTTGTCCATCCTAATGTCCGATTGGCTGTTAAGATGGACAGATTAGAAGACACCAACGTAATCAAATTGCAACGTTCTATTCCCTGCCGGCGTGCTCCGCTGGTTCTTGAGGAGGTTCTTGAAATCGACCCCTACCACCATTCCTCCTCCCACCGACCAACGGAATCCGAGATTGAGATACCCGCGTCCCAGGCCGATTGCCTGGGCGTGATTGTCATTCATGCCAAGGTCATACTCCGCCATGAGCGAAATGCTACCGCCGATGGACTTCTCAACTCCTCCGAACGCATTAACATCCTTATCGCCATCCTCACGCTCCATCGACACATTCACGCCACCATGGAAGCTGAGGTTCCCCATGAACTCATAGTTCTTGCTCGCAGCGATGAAGAAGCCCGGCGACTTGATCGTGTAGCGTTTCAATCCGGCGCGATACGATTCCTTCCCCTGTGCATCGAAGCCGATCACTATAGCGGGAAACGAAAGGCTCTCCTCAAACACGCGCAGCCGCACACTCACACCCGGCAAGTCGTTCATCTTGGCCTGCTGCATACCGACGAGGCGAGTTCCTCCGTACGATACGCCGATGCTCAGCCGATCGATCAATCCCACCGACGTGCTCACAAGGATTCCTCCTTCTTGAAAGAAGTTCACCCCTACCGCGTACTCGCCACGTCGGAGCATGCCCGCTGTCGGTCTGTCGATAAGAAAAAGAGGTTCGGTGTCTGCGGATGAACCTGCGTACCCTTGCGCGTGGAGAGAGGTGAGGGAAAGAAGGAACAGTATGAACGAGATGAAGAGGATACGTGAGAGATCAGTCATTACACCTCGATAAAATACTTGCTTTCAACCAACGAGTTGGCGTCGGTGTAGATGGCGTGGTGGAATCCGGGCTTGATGCTCGCCGCGCCGTATTCGCCGCGCTTGTTGATGGCGATGAAGCCGACCTGGAACGACGGCCCGTTGGGGTTTTTGATATGTCCCTTCTCGCGTAGTGTGAGAATTTTCCTAATCGCATCCTCACACGCCTCTTGCGGTGAGCGTCCCGCGGCCATTTGTTGGACGATGAAAAAGCTTCCGCAGATTTGGAGATTGATTTCTCCGCGGCCGGTTCCCGTTGCCGCGCCGACGTCATTGTCGACGTAGAGTCCGGAGCCAAGTATGGCGCTGTCTCCCACGCGGCCGCGCACCTTGTAGGCAACGCCGCTCGTCGTACAAGCCGCAGCCATATCGCCACGCCGGTCGATCGCCAACATCCCGATGGTATCGTGGGCTTCCGTGAGAATGCCCAAGCGATCATGGTCGCTTTCCATGTTCTCGCGCCACCGAAGCCACCGCTCGCGCGCATAGGGCGTCAACAGATTCTCTTTCGTGAAGCCGTGCTCGAGCGCGAACGAAAGCGCGCCCTCTCCGGCAAGGATCACATGCTCAGTCTCTTCCATCACTAAGCGCGCGACGGAAATCGGATGCTTGATGTGTTCGAGGAACACCACCGCGCCGGCATGGCCATCCGGACCCATGATTGCCGCATCGAGCGTTACCCGTCCCGTCGCATCCGGCAAGCCGCCGTACCCGACGTTGATCACCTTCGGGTCTGCTTCGGAAACCTTCACGCCGGCTTCAACCGCATCGAGTGCGCTGCCACCGTTTGCAAGTACTTCCCACGCCGCATCGTTGGCAGCGTAGCCGTGCTTCCAGGTGGAGATAACGAGTGGTCTCATCGTTTCCTTCGTTGAATTTCGACCAACCAGTCGAGCCGTTCGCCGCGTCGCCCTGCACGGAGCCAGGCGTTGTCGCCGCGGTGGATCACCATCATCTCAATCTCCTGCACGTCGATCAGCTTGTCTAACCAGTACGGACTGTCCTGCATCTCCTGCGCGTCGGGATAGATGCGGACGTTATCGATGACGATCAGGATGTTCCGCACGAGCATCGGTGTGACGGCCCCGCGGGATGGTCTTGTCCGGCCTCGTTGGCGGGCGGTGAACAGATCGTACCGAGGAGCCAATTGCTGCAGCGCTTCAGTCAAACTGCTTGGGCTCGCTTCCAACAGCATATCCCGCGTAAGCAGGAGACTCCCCGGAAATTTATGGATGAGCCGGTCGAGCCACACGGTATCGACAACCGTGACCTCCGAAAGCGGGATGGCCTCAGAATCAAGTTCTATCTGAAGTTCAATCGTTTCGCCTTCCACCACATTCGCGACACGAAACTTCGTCTTGTAGGAGAGATGCCGGAACTCAACGACATACATCCCGGGCGGAACACCTGTAATCCGGAATCGTCCCGAGCTGTCCGCGGCTGCTCCAAATCGCGTATCCTTCACAATCGCCGTCGCGAGCGGAAGCGGACGTTTCGTCGCTGCATCAACGATAGTACCGTGGAGGACGCCGCCCGTTTGCGCGCGAAGCTCCGCCGCCGGAACAAGTGTTGCAATCACCAATCCCAGCCCAAACCATCGGAGTTTCCATCCCGACACGACACGGGATGCGTTGCGACCGAACTGCATCCCCTCATCTCCTTCACGGCATCATAATGTGGAACGAAAACAGCCCGGCACTCAAACGCTCTGCTACGCGGGACATGTAGGTTTCGTCGTGTGCCAGCATGACGTTTACGAAGCAAACAGACCACTCCTGCCTAACCGCCTGCCGGACAGGCAGTGGTCTGACGGAGCTTCGTATCATTCCTTTCGAATTGCGTCTATAAACAGGACGTCCCTCCTCCGGCTCACTCAGCGACCTTCTTCCACACCGTCCCCTCTTTCTTATCTTCCAACGCAATACCGAATCGCTTCAGGCCGTCGCGTATCATATCCGAAAGCGCAAAGTGTTTTTGCTTTCGCGCCTCTGCGCGGACGTCGATGAGCAACTGCATGAGTCCCGCCTCAAGTTTGCCGTCTACCGAATCCTCCGATAGCGGATGAGAACATGCCTCGGGGACAATGCCGAGAATTTCTCCGCCGAACGTACGGAAGAATTCATCAATCGACTGGAAAACCTCGGCGCCCAGCTTCGCTTCTGCATGGAGCAACTGATTTGTCTCTCGCGCGAGGTCGAACAGCACAGCGATGGCCTGCGGCGTGTTGAAGTCGTCATCCATCGCCTCAATAAACCGTTTCTTGTACGGCTGGATGTCGAATGGAAGAATACCAGCTCGCGATTCTGCCACCCCTTTCGCAAGCTCCGTCCGTACATTGCGGATAGTGTTCACAAGCTTGTCGAAGCCCGCCTTCGCTCCCGAAAGCGCCTCGTTACTGAAATCGAGCGTGCTGCGATAGTGACTCTGGAGAATGAAGAAACGCACGACAAGAGGATCGAATCGCGCGAAGGCTTCCTTCAGTGTCACAAAGTTGCCCAACGACTTCGACATCTTCTGGCCGCTGACGGTGACAAGATTGTTGTGCAGCCAATATTTGACAAACGGCTTGCCCGTCGCGCAGACGCTCTGCGCAATCTCGCATTCGTGATGAGGAAACTGGTTATCAATTCCCCCACCGTGAATATCAAACGTCTCTCCAAGGTATTTCATGGACATTGCCGAGCACTCGATGTGCCACCCGGGATAGCCCTCCCCCCACGGACTCGGCCAACGCATGATATGTTCCGGCTCAGCGCGCTTCCACAGCGCGAAGTCCTGCGGGTTACGCTTCTCCGACCGCACTTCGACGCGTGTGCCTTCCACCATGTCGTCGAGCGAACGGCGGGTGAGTTTGCCGTAGTCGGGAAACGTGCGGACGTCGAAATACACCGACCCGTTCACCTCGTAGGCAGCCCCACCCTTAACGAGTTTCTTGATCATTTCGATTTGCTCGATGATGTGGCCGCTCGCACGGGGGGAGATATCGGGACGAAGAACGTTGAGCGCATCCATGTCCTCAAAGTAACTGCGGGTGTACTCCTCCGCAATCTGCATCGGATGTTTCTGCTCGATCTTGCTCTGCCGTACGAGTCGGTCTTCGCCGTCGTTCGTTTCGCCGAGAAGGTGCCCGACATCGGTGATGTTCTGGACGTAGAGGACGTTGTAGCCGAGGTAGCGCAGATAACGGACGATGATGTCGAACGAGACGTAGCTCTTCCCATGCCCGATATGCGAGTGGCTGTACACCGTCGGCCCGCAGACATACATGCCGACCTGCCTGCCGGCAGGCATGGCGCGCCCTTCATGCAGTGGCTTGAAGGTTTCTTTTTGGCGGGTGAGGGAGTTGTAGATGTGGAGGGGCATGCTCAGTCGGATCGTTTCGAAGCATCGAGCACGGTTATACCAACAAGTTTTTTGCCTCTGTAGCGCAGGAGAATGCCATTTTCGAGCAACGCCGTGTCCGTCGCCTTCTGCGGTCGCTTGAAGCTGATGTACAGCACGTCGGCTTCTTGATCATAGTCGATCAACATTCTCTTGTCTGGAACCCGCAGAAGATGAGGAATTGCCTGCATGAGCTGTCGGAGATGTTTCTTTTGTGCTATTTCTTTTCCCATACCATTGATTCCTTTTTTAATCGCGCAGCGGAGGTAAAGTAGGCTGTGATAATAAATCCATCGTTATGCAGTTCCTTGTAAATCACCGCCAGGAATTTATTGCCCCATTTTTTAAGAGCAATCAACGCCCCCCCGTATCCTTGGACAATATAGTCAGGTTCTTCAACTGTGGCAAGAACATCGTCATAGTATCCAGCGAGGTCGTCATGGTTTTCGATAATATGCAGCCATCGTTCGTCTGTCAATCTGATAGGAACATTATTTTTGGAGCGAACGGTGTCCACTCAGAATTCTTCTTGTTGGCGGGTGAGGGAGTTGTGAATGTGGAGAGACATGGAGTTGGTTATTCGCTATTGGTTATGAAGAGTTCGCTCTTTCTTCAGATTACCACTATTAAAGACAACCAGTTTTTGCCAGTCTATTCGTCCGTCTGTGCAGAATTCTGTGGCAAACTCGGCAGTGAATCTGTTTATGAGTCTTGCTCTTTCTTCGTAATACTTATCATTATGTCTCTTTGCTTCAAACCCAATTGGCTCGATGATGTCAGTGTAAAGTCGTTCGTTGCCACTTAGAAAATACCAGAAGTTTTGTCCCGCCATTTTGATGAGCTCTCCGTCGTTTACTGTCTTCCTTTTTCCATAGCAGCTCCCTACAACGGGTTGGACTTGCTTGATGTGCTCTGATTGCCTTAATACCTTAATGGCTTTTCTGAAATTAGCCCGTAACGCTACCCACTGCGAGCTGTTGCCCCAATTCTGGCCCGATTTAACTGCCACCAGATACTTAATTCCATCCCTGTCAAATTCAAGATCAACTCCTGTGGCAGCCGACTTCTTCCCGCTTACAGTCTTTGACGCTACAAATATTGCCAGACCTTCAAGGAAATTTCCAAAGAGTTCCTCCTCGGACGAGGAAAGAAATGCATCTAAGATTGATTCGACAAGTTTCTCAGCTGTCAAAATGTTTTTTGCCCGGAATAAGTACGGGTTCTTCTTTTTCAAGACTTGTTTAAGTTTTACTTCCTGAAGCCGACTGATTCGACTTTGGTGAAATGTGCCGATGTTCTGATTGACGTAGTTCTGAACGTCAGACAGTTTCAACGCTTTCATCGGAACAACTCACCATTCGTTGGAGGAATCTGCTTCAATCTCTTTTCTGCAATCGAACAGAATTCCGGAGAGATATCAATTCCTATGTAGCTTCGACCGTTCTTCTTCGCGGCAACAGCAGTCGTCCCAGATCCAAGGAATGGATCTAACACGGTATCCCCTTCCTTAGTAAAAAGCCTTATGAACCATTCTGGCAGGGCAACGGGAAACGCCGCACTATGATTCTTGTTACTGGATTCGGTAGCTAAGTGTAGAACATTATCAGGATATGCCATCTTCCTGTTAAGCCAGTTCGAGATGTTTTTTCCAAAGCCACTTCCGACTTTAGATTCATCACGGATTTTGTCCGTTTCACTTAACTTCCGTAATCTCGTTTTTACCCAATCACCCATTGGTACCATCACACTTTCTTGGTACATGTGGAATTTCTTTTGCTTATTAAACTGGAGGCACCTTTCCCATGCGTCCCGAAACCTGTTTGGCCACTTACCAGGATAGCTGTTTTTCTTGTGCCAAATGAACTCCTCCGTCCAAAGCCACCCCTGCTTACGCATGGCCAAGATAAGCTCTATCACGTATGTATGACGCTCTCCATCGTAGGCACCTTCCTTGATGTTGAGTATGAACGTGCCTGTTGGTTTAAGCACTCTTTTCAACTCCCAAGAAATTGGAAGGAACCATTGAACGTATTCGTCGGGGTGAATGCCACCGTACGATTTCTTTCTCTTATCAGAGTAAGGCGGAGAGGTGACAACCAAGTCAACGAAGTCTGAAGGCAAAGCTCGTAGAACATCATGACAGTCTCCACATATTATTGAATTCAGTGGAAGACTTGTATGCTTGGAAGAAACTGAGACATGGAAAACCGCCTCTTGTTCCCTCATCCGAGAAGTAAGCAATGCAAAGTTCCTCTCTTGAAGCTTAATTCGGGACTTATTCTTCCGCTTCATTTCAAGCCTCCTGTTCAATTTCTTCAACTTCAGTTGCATCGTTCGTCACCATCTCGATCTCCTCAATTCGAAAGCTGTGTTCTTCTCTTTCTTTTTGCGTCGATCCATCCACAGGAGTTGCGAGATAGAATTCCGTTAGCCGTTTTGCTTCTTCCTCATTCCTTGCTTCAATTTGAACCAAGTAGGCTCGATGAAGAGTTACACGAAAGAGCTTCATCACTAACCTCCTTTCCTTAGGTCAACAACCGCACTTCACGGCGTCACTTCCTTCCCTTGCAAATATTTTTCAAACCACGCCGCTACGCGCTTCATGAAGTCGTACTGATGCGCGCGTTCTGTGACGCCGTGGCCTGCGCGGGGATAGGTAACAAACTCTACCGGCACCCCTTTCCACTTCAGCGCGGTATACAGCTCCTGTGATTGTCCGATGGGCACGCGCGGGTCAACTGCGCCGTGGATGATCAGCGTCGGCGTGTTGGCCTTACCGATGTGCGCTAACGGCGAACGCTGCCAGTAGATGTCGTAGTTGTTGTTCTCGTACATCATCAAGTTCCAGTGGACAGTCGAGTTCTCCAAAAAGATGTCCGACGTGCCGGTCATGCTGATCCAGTTCGAAATGCCCATCCACGCGACGGCCGCTTTGAAGCGCTCGCTGCCGTACGTCGCCGCCCATGCCGAGGTGTAGCCGCCGTAGCTTCCGCCACCAACCCCCACTCGCTGCGCGTCAACGATGCCTTCCTTGATCAAATGGTCGATGCCGCTTACCATATCTTCAAACTCCATCCCCATCAAATCTTTCTGGTCTGCCATCGCGAACGCAGGCCCACGCCCGATGCTGCCGCGATAATTCGGATAGAACACCACATAGCCCTTGCCTGCTAACATTTGTCCCCAACGCGAATGGGTTCCGAGCCAGCCGTTGAGATCCGCCGTTTCCGGTCCGCCGTGCGGCTGCATCACTAACGGATAGCGCTTGCCCTTCTCGTAACCGACGGGCTTCACGAGCACGCCTTCAATCTCCCAACCGTCGGTGCTTGTCCATCGCACAATCTCTTGCTCACCGAGTCGCACGTCGGCAAGCTGTGGGTTGAACGTCGTGAGTCGCCGCAGCGGTTTGTTGGATGCTTCGCCGAAAAAGATTTCGTTGGGATGCCGCGGAGTGTTGGCCGCACATGCCATCAGCCGGCCGTTCGCGCTGAAGCTCGACCATGCGCCGTACAGAAGCGGCTGGTTGGAAAGCACTGTGCGCTTTTTGTCCTGCGGGGAGATCGTATAGACGACGTGCGCTTGTCGTTCGATCGCGCCGAAGACAGCCGTGCTCGGCCGTCCGGGCATCCAGCCGAGCCACACGGCAGTTCCTTCCCAGCCGCGCACGAGGTTTTCCGGCGTGCCGCCCTGCGATGGAACGACAAACACGCTGCCCGCGTAGGAATCCTCCCACTGCGTCGCGCCGAGCCATGCGACCCATTTCCCGTCCGGAGACCAGCGGGGATGCGTGAGTTTGCCGCGCGTCGGAACGAGTAACGTTGGAACGCCGCCACTCGCCGGCACAGTCTTGACTTGAACTTTCATGAATGAATCATCCACCGTCGGCGTCTCGGTTGCGCCGAGCACAAAGCGCAGGCCATCGGGCGACCAGTCGAATTCATGGATGGTCAGGTCGGCTTGCGTCACGAGTGCCGTGCGACCGGACTTTACCTCTACAACGTAGAGCCGCGTGTGTTTATAGTTGCGGTCGGCAATCGTCCAGTCCTTTCCTTCACGCTCGGCCTGTTGTTCTTCTTTCGATTTCGGGTCGGCCATCGTGTAAGCAATCCGGTCGCCGTGTGGAGACCATTTGAATGCAGCGACGGAATTCTCCGCCTTCGTGACCGGCAGGGCTTCTCCTCCGGTTGCGCTCACGACATAGACCTGCGCAACGCTCGAGCCGCCGCGCTGGGAGATGAAGGCGAGTTGCTTACCGTCCGGCGACCATTGCGGCAAGCGGTCGCCCTTCTCACCTGTGGTAAACCGCATAGGATCCCCTCCGCGTGCGGAGACCATCCAGATTTCGTTGATGGCGCCGCCGGGAGGCTCGGTTTCCGTGCGCGGGCGAGCAACCTGAAAGGCGATCATCGAGCCGTCGGGCGATAGCTGGACATCCGTAATGTTGCGGATGGTAAGAATGAGCTCCGGCGTGAGGACTTGCTGCGAAGCGGCTGAGGACACCCACACGATAATTGCAGCAAGCAGTATGATCCGAGCAAAGGTTTTTTTTGTTGTCATGGTAAGACTCCTCTGTATATTGACTTCGATTTCTCTTGAAAACCCTGGAAGGGGAGAGACTATGGGCTTCGGAAAGACGTTACATCATTGTTCCACTCTCGTACGGCTTCTCCTCCACAATCGTATCACCAATCATTACGACAACTTTTCCGTCGATACCAAACACCATTGGCAGACCAAGTTTGCATTTCCGGTCAAGTTCTTCGGCGATCGCCGCTTTGACGGCAAGATCAACCTTGTCGGGAATGTACTCAGCTTTTGGTTCACGTACCTTCAAACTCATGATAGCCTCAAAGCGTTGTTTCAAGAAAACCTTCTCTGCTTCTCCCCGTCCTTGTATGGCGATAGCTTCGGGATCGCGAGATGTGTTGTCATACATCTTCCAACGATCGGCTAACGGAAGGTAAAGGTTCACAAGATTCGAAATGCTGCGTTCATATCTCCTTCGAATAACGTCATCAGGGATCGAATGGCCCCCCTCTCTCAAGCGATTACGAACACGCTCGACTGCAACTTCAGCACTCCGGACCCAAACATCGACAAGGGTGATGCTATAGCCTTCTCTCTTGCATTGTCTCAAGAATGGAATAAGACTTCGCGATGCAAGCGTCGTCTCAAAAGCAAAATCTTTCTTTCTCGACCTTAGCTCGTGGATTCGCTCCAACATCAAACGACCAGCAGCGATCGCAACCGATTCCGTATTGAACGCCGACAATCCTTTGGCAATGAAGTCGGCATTCACAAATTCTCTGGAGGCGAGAATGTCCGGAAACAAGCGCATCGCAACCGTTGTCTTACCGGCGCCGTTCGGCCCTCCGATGAGATAAAGGTTGGGCATTCCGATTCATTTCTTTTTCATTGTGCATTCGCTTTCAACCCCATCAACTCCCTCGCTCCTTCCAACCCCGCTTTCGTCACCTCTGTGCCGCTCATCAGGCGCGCGACTTCTTCGACGCGCTCTTCCTCCGTGAGGGGGCGGATGTACGTTCGTGCCCGTTTCTTGTCTTCCACTTTTTCCACAGCGTAATGTGCGTCCGCCAGGCCGGCAATTTGCGGCAGATGTGTGATCGCTATGACCTGATGGAATTGCGACAGCGCTTTGAGGCTCTTCCCCACCGCCTGTGCAATCCGGCCGCTGACGCCGACATCGATCTCATCGAAGATCAACAGCGGCAAGCGTTGGGATTTTGCCAGGATGGTCTTCAGCGCCAACATCACGCGGGAGATTTCGCCGCCCGACGCAACTTTGGCGAGCGGCTTCAGGTCTTCGCCCACGTTGGTCGAGATGAAAAACTCAACATCGTCAATTCCGTCCGGCGTTGCCTCCAGATACTCGCGGCCCAGTTTCACGAACGCCCGCACGCCATGTTCTTTGGGGAGCGGCCGGTGTTTGATGACCACATCGAACCGCGCATTGCCGATGCCCAACTTCGCTAACTCAGCCACGATTCCTTTGTTGATCTTTCCCACAAGCTCATGGCGCTTGGTGGAAAGCCGCTGGGCTGCCGCGGAACACTCGGCCCTTCGCTCCTCGATGCGCGTCTCGAGGGCATTCAACTCGCCGTCGAAGTTCTGCGCAAGCTCAACTTCACGGCCGATCTGCTCGCGATGCCGGATGATAGCCTCGACCGAGCCGCCGTATTTCTTCTTGAGTAACGCAAGCCGGCTAAGGCGCTCGCGGATCTGTTCCAAGCGTTCAGGGTTGAACTCGATCTTTGAGTTGTAACGTTGAATGAAATTCGAAATCTCCGCAACGATCGCAACTGCGCTGGCGGCCTCGCGGTGCATTTCCTCGAACGACCGGTCGATCTGCGCGAGGTCTTCGAGTTGATTCCGCACAAGGACAATCCGGTCGTACAGCGCCTGCGGCTCTCCGTCGCCGGCCGAATCGCCTTCGTAGAGCCGTCGATGCAAACTGAGCGTCGCCTCAAAGAGCTTCTCAGCATTCTCTAAAATTTTCAACTCGGCTTCGAGTCGCTCCTCTTCCCCGGACTCCGGGCTTACCGTATCGATCTCCTGAATTTGGAATTCGTACAGGTCACGACGCTCGCGCAGCTGCCGCTCCCGCGCAACAAGCTCGTCGTGTTCCTGAAACAGTTGTTTCAATTCGTGGTAATGGACACGGTATTCCTGCACCAACCCCTCGAGCCCGCCGAAGTCGTCCAACAGCTCGCGGTGCGAATCCTTCCGCAGCAGTGATTGGTGCTCATGCTGGCCGTGTAAATCCACCAGCAATTCTCCCGCCTGCTTCATGATTGCGAGCTGCACCGGCGAGTCGTTCATGAAGCAGCGGCTCGTTCCCTTGACGGAAACCTCGCGCCGCAGAATAAGCTCTTCCCCCCACTCGATGTCGTTTTCAGCCAAAAGAGCGCGCAGCTTCTGATGCTGCCCCACAACGAAGATTGCTTCAACGATGGATTTCTCTGCGCCTTTGCGGATCGACTCCGCCGTTGCGCGCTCGCCCAACACTAAGCCGAAGGCATCGATAAGAATAGACTTGCCCGCGCCCGTCTCGCCGGTGATGATGTTCAACCCGCTCTCGAAGCGGACGTCGACTTCTTCGATGAGGGCGTAATCTTTTATGTAGAGGGACCTCAACACGGTGGGACGGCAACAATGTAACCGAAAAAAAATGGAAACTCAATGCGGGTACATCGTTAATTCCGCGGAAGCGGAGGAGGGACGGGAACGTCGAAGTAGTTGAGATCGGGAGCGTCGGGAAGGATACCGTGGTAGAACGCAAAGCGGATGAACTCGGTGATGCTTTTCCCCTCGGCCTCGCCTAACGTGTAAGAAAACGAATGCAGGTATGCGCGCACCTGCTCGTGTGAAAGGTTGCGCTCCCGGCCGATGCGTGTCGCAAGAAGGTCGAGTGAAGCAACCCCTTCCTGTTTCGTACGGATGAGCCGCTGCACATCTTCGACCGCAACGTTGTCTTCCCGCCCGGCCCAGAAGCCGTGGACGTACGGAAGCTCAGTGAGGTCGTGCCATTCTTCCACAAGGTCAATCGAAAACGCGTTGGCTGATGGAGGAAGCTCAAAGCCGAAGTTCATCGCCAACACGGCATCGGCTTTTGCGAGCATCGTTTCAGAGGCGGTGGTGACGGGCACGTGGCGGATGTCGTTCACGTCGGTGGAGAGGTTGCGGAATTTTTCGATGAGGAGAATCTTGGCGAGAATGATCTCTGCAGTAACGCGCAAATCGACCGCCATCGTGCGAATGTCGCCGACGCCCTCGTTGATGTAGAGTCGGGCCGTTCCGGTAGCGCTCGATGAAGCGACACAGACATCCGGGACGATGCAGTATTCAGCTCCGTAGCGGGCGTAATCGAACGGGGACAAAAAGACAAATCCCCCTTCGAAGAGGGGGATGCGGTCTTTGAACTGCACGGCAAGGTGTGCAGGAGTATGGCGGACGATCTCAAATGGTGCATCCGCCGCATCGAGGCCGACGACCAGCGGCTGCACGAATGCTGCATCCGGAACTCCCAACCGGGGGCGCATTAGGCGCTCGTCTTTTGCTGGACAGCCTTTGAAGCGAGTTTGCGCAGGTAGTAGAGCTTGGCGCGCCGGACTCTCCCGTCTTTCACTTTTTCGATTTTGGCCAGCCGCGGGGAGTGCACGGGGAAAATGCGCTCAACGCCCACGCCGTCAGAAACTTTGCGCACGGTGAATGTGGAGTTGATACCCGACCCGCGTCGCGCAATCACCACACCCTGAAAGTGCTGGATGCGCTCTTTGTCCCCTTCCGCAACACGGACGTGCACATTCACCGTGTCGCCGGGCTTGAAGTCGGGGATATCCGACCGCATCTGCATGGCTTCAACAAGATTGATCTTTTCCATCGTAGACTCTCCGTCATTGCTAGTTTATACGTCCTATGGTTCTCCAATATCACGGCGCCGCTGTTTGGTGCGCTCGATCCGCTGTTCGTCCCGCCAGTGTTCCACTGCTCGATGGTCGCCCGAAAGCAGAACGCCCGGCACTTTCATTCCCCGGTACTCCGCGGGCCTCGTGTACTGCGGCGCGCCGAGCAGTCCGTCTTGGAACGAATCGCTCAACGCCGACCCGCCATCGTTGAGCACACCCGGAATCAACCGCACGACTGCATCCACCACAACCGCCGCCGCCAACTCGCCTCCTGTCAGAACATAATCGCCAATCGAGAGCTCACGTGTGACGAGCGCTTGCCGGACCCGCTCATCCATTCCCTTGTAATGTCCGGCGATGAGGATGAGATTCTTCTTGAGCGAGAGCTCATTAGCCATGGTCTGGTTGAACCGCTCGCCGTCGGGCGTAAGGAAGATGATGCCGTCGTACGTTCGCTCGGCGGTCAACGCATCGACACACTCGAAGATCGGCTCGGGCTTGAGCACCATTCCCGCGCCGCCGCCGTACGGGGCATCGTCGATCGTCTTGTGCTTGTCGTGCGCGTAGTCCCTCAGGTCATGCACGATGATGGTCGCTAATCCTTTCTCCTGTGCGCGCTTGAGGATGCTTTCACCCAGCGGGCTTTCGAGGAGTTTCGGCAAACCGGTCAGGATGTCGATGCGTATCACTCGAACAATCCCTCCATTGCATGAATCACCACGGTTCGCCTCTCCAGGTCAACGTGCTTGATGATGGCTTTGACTGCGGGGAGCAACACATCCGTTCCGTTGGTTCGAACAACCCACGCGTCGTTGGCCGGCAGAGTGAGAACGTCAACAATCCGCCCGACTGTCTTGCCTTCGTCCGTTCTCACTTCGGCGCCGATCATCTCGTGCACGAAGTATGATCCGCGCGGTGGACGGACTGCATGGTGCTCCCGAACGTTGAATCGTTCCGGCGAGTGCGTGAGGGGCTGCAGCCGAAGCTCCCCTTGCGTGCCATGGCTTCGGGCAACGTGTGCGATGGCGATGAACCCACGCGTACGGGACATGCGGTCAGTCTACAATGTCAAGAATGGCTTTCTTGCCTTCCTTCGCCGCGACCGCCCGCAGCAGCACACGAATCGCTCCGGCGGTCTTTCCGTTGCGGCCGATGATCTTGCCGACATCATGTTCCGCAACTTTTAACTTGAAGACGATTTTCCCATCTTCACCCTCTATCTGCTCCACGACAACTCCATCGGGTTGGTCGACGAGATGCTTGGCAACGAACTCGACAAAGTCCTTCATCGTACCCTCCTGTCCCAAACGGGACCACGTCGTGATCTGTCCGCCGAAGGCGGACGAATCTGCTGGTCGAAGCCGTTGTGGAAACATCCTGCAACTGCTTGGCCATCACACTTTTCTGTTGTGCGAAAGCGACGGCAACATTAGCCGGCCGCGGGCCGTTCAGCGGCAAGCTGTTCGGCCGCGGGCTGAGCCGGTTGCGCGGTTTTCTTCTTCCGATCGGCTTTGCGGTCTGCCTCACGCCGCTGGCGGTCGGCTTGCTGCAGCTGCCATCGCTCGAGCACACGCTGCACGGTCGCTTCATCCTTCTTCTGCCGTTTCAATGTCCAACGGAGCCAGACACCGGCACGGCGGAGCAACGAGCGAACGGTATCCGTCGGCTGCGCGCCTTTGGCAAACCAATGATACACCCGCTCTTCCTTCAATCCGATGATTGTTGGCCCGTCGGAGGGATTATAGTTCCCCAACGCCTCACGATAGGCGCCGTTGCGCGGCGTGCGGGAATCCGTGACAACGAGCTTGTAGACCGGCTGCTTCTTCTTGCCGATTCGGCGTAAACGAATCCTTACCAACGTACTGTCTCCTTCGTAATGAGATAAAAAAATGTAACTGCCAATGAACCTGTCTGGGTGAGTTAAGCAGATGGAAGAGGTACCAATTGGAGATTAAACTGTTTGGCCTTCTTCTGGAGCGATTTGAGGACAGATTCAGTGTAGAGCTGATTGT
>JBGFRR010000114.1:0-4836 GCA_041695045.1 Bacteroidota bacterium | reverse complement strand
GAGCTTCTGAGACAGCAACGGAAGAACCACAACAGTCGTAGAGGCCCGGCTCCTCTCTTGAAAAAATCGTCCTGATGAATTTTTTCGCTGTCATAACCACTTTTTCAACAGCCTGCTAGAAGTGCCCGACCTGCCGGGTTGCATTACGGAAGGCGATACTGTCGAGAAGGCGCTCGAAATGGCCGAGGAGGCAATCGAAGGTTTTCTTGAGGTGCTGAAGAAGGAGGGCGACCCGATTCCGAAGCCCTCAAAGCTCGACGTTGTCGTCAGAAAAAAATCCAAGTCCAAACAGAACCCGATCTTTACAACTGTGAAAGTAGCCGCGTAGTATGGAAAAAGTGATCCTTCCCGAAATACACGACTTGCATACGATCGACGTCTACGAGCATCATGGCGGCTACCGTGCGCTCCGGAAAGCGCTCGAGATGAAGCCGGGTGAAGTGATCGACGAGGTCAAGAAATCCAACCTCCGCGGTCGCGGGGGTGCGTGTTTCCCAACGGGGCTTAAGTGGAGCTTCATGCCGAAGTCCCGCGAAGCGGGAGAAGCCTCTAAACCGAAATACCTGTGCGTGAACGGCGATGAGTCGGAACCGGGCACGTTCAAGGATCGGCAAATCTTCGAGTTCAATCCCCACTTGATGATTGAGGGAACACTCATCGCGTGCTACGCGATGGGAATTCACACGGCGTACATCTACATTCGCGGGGAATATGCCAAGTGGGTGAAGATGGTTGAGCGAGCGGTGGAGGAGGCGTATCGGAAGGGATACGTTGGTCGGCCTGCCAAAGGCGGGCTCTGCAGCAGCTTCAGCACGGAGATCGTTGTGCACAAGGGAGCCGGGGCGTACATCTGCGGTGAAGAGTCGGCATTGATGAACTCGCTCGAAGGGGAGCGAGGCTACCCGCGTGTGAAGCCCCCGTTTCCCCCGCAGTACGGATTATGGGGATGCCCGACGACCATCAACAATGTTGAGACGATCGCAAACGTCCCGATTATCATCAACCGGGGATGGGAATGGTATTCCAAGATTGGCGCGCCGAAACACAGCGGGCCGATTCTTGTCGGCGTGAGCGGCCACGTCAACAAGCCGGGCGTGTATGAGATGCCGACGGGCGTGCCGCTTCTGGAAATCATTGAACAGTATGCCGGAGGAGTCATCGGCGGCAAGCGGATCAAAGCCGTCATTCCCGGTGGGTCGTCGACGCCAATTCTACGCGGCAATCAGCTCGAGGGCGTCTGCATGGATGCCGATTCCATGAAAGCCGCGGGTTCGGCTGTCGGCACCGCGGGGTTGATCGTCATGGACGAAGACACCGACCTGATCAAGGTGCTCACGCGTATCGCGCATTTCTATCATCATGAATCGTGCGGGCAGTGCACGCCGTGTCGCGAAGGAACCGGATGGCTGCATAAAATTCTTCAGCGCTTTGAGCATGGTGAAGGTCGAACGGAAGACATCGACCTGCTGATGGATGTTGCCAACAACATCGAAGGCAACACGATCTGTGCGCTCGGCGACGCGGCAGCATGGCCGGTGCAGGCGATGATTCGTCGATTCCGGGATGAGTTCGAGAAGCGGGTAAAAAAGCCAGAGCTTCAGGCTCGTGAAGCTGCATACGTCGGTTAAAACATACGAGGTCAGGAATATGGAAACAAAAACCTTTTTGGCACACTTTGACGGCAAGGAGGTCAAGTTTGACGAGCCACATCAGTTGGAACCTGGCGCCAAGCTGTTGGTAACAGTGTTGTCGAAAGAAAGCGTAAGCGATGAGCGAGAGGACGGATTGAGGATTTCCGCTCACCGATTACAGTATGCATACGGTGAAGAGGAAATCGAGTATTCACGTTCGCTAATCAAAGAATGATGATGACTTTGCTTCCAGCGGGTTGTTGGCTGAATCCGTAATCAGGCTCGGGTTTCTTGCAGTGCTGCCGCGTAAATCCACGTTAGGGACTATCGGAAGCATCTCAAAAGAACGGCATAAGCGGCTGTTAAGAACTCTAAGCGAATATCTAATACAGGGGAAGCTAAGTTTTTAGCTCGTACAAAATAGCTTGTACGAGTTTTTTCGTTCTCAACCGCAACCTTCCGCCCGATGTTGGGTATACATCGAAGGCGCGGGGGAGTACTCTCCGCTGCGGAACAGTTCACAGACCGGTAACGTCTATATGAGTGCTACACCACAACAGATGAGGGAGATGATACCGCATGTCCCTGCGCAGGGTCCCTTGCAGGATGAACAACAACTACCCCTTCCATCCAGAAGCGACGAAGCGCTGATTGCCCTCTTTCGGGATGGGGGTGAGCACGCGTTTTGCGTTCTCGTTGAACGTTATGGAGAAAAGATCCGGAACCTGATCTATTCCATTTTCAACGATCGGGAGTTGGTCGAGGATCTGACCCAAGAGGTTTTCATCAAAGCCTACGAGGGGCTGCGGACGTTTCGCTTTCAGTCGTCGTTCTATACCTGGGTGTACAGGATTGCTGTGAATCGCAGCCGTGATGAGCTTCGCCGGCGCAAGATCCGCAAGTGGTTCTCGCTCAACACTGCCGATGACAAGAGCGACCGCTAGGTGCACGAGCGGATGATTTCGCATCCCAACAACACCGATGCGAATGAAATCATCGGCATGGGGTTGCAGATGCTTCCGGAAAAATTTCGGACAGCAGTGATCCTCAAAGATATCGAGGGCTTTTCCTACGAACAGATAGCGGAAATCATGCAATGTGAAGTTGGCACGGTAAAGTCGAGACTCTCCCGTGCCCGAGCAATGCTCCGCAAAGCGATTCAGCCCTTGTTGGAGGAGGTCTAAGGATGCGGCAGTTGTCAGACAAAGAACGGGTGGATAAGCTTTCGCTCTACCTTGACGGAGAGTTGTCGGGGGATGAGATGACGCAGTTCGAAGAGTACCTCCGCGTACATGCTGATGCCCGACGGGAGCTTGAGGAATTGCGACGCGTTCAGCAGATGCTGCGCGAGAAACAAAAACTTCCACCGAGTGTCGGGTTCTGGACGCGATTTTCTGCTGTACTGGACGAGCAGAAGGCGGAAGAAAAGAACCTCCTGCCGTTCCCGCGAAAGTTCATTCCGGCGGCAACAGCGCTCGGTGTTGTCTCAATGCTCGCTGTCGGTATTATTCTCTACCGTGAGCGCAATACGCTCATGGAGTATGTCTCGCGAACGTCGTCCGAAGTTCAGCAGGCGTACGAGGGAAGTATCCTGCGCGGCGCCATCACGCCGCTCTTTTCCAACGTCGACAAAGAACAGGTACTGCAGTTTGCTCTTTTTGGGTCGTTGCCTTTGGATGAGAAATCGGAAACAGCCCTGCGCGTGGACGCGACGACCGAGCGAGGATATCGCATCGAGGTCGGAAAGCCGGCTGAGGAGGCAAAACCAACGCTGACGGTCAACGAGTTGCTGGCGGAGCTTCAGCCGACACCGCGACAAGTTGAGCTGATCGACTCGGTGCTGCAGTTTGGCCAGCGTCAGTTAGAGTCGTCCATTCTCGTTGCGGAAAACCAGGCGCTTGCCATCGGCTCGGACTTGCCGCAGCTTGGCCGGGTGATGGTTTCCAGCATTGCGGCGTCTTTGGAGGCTTCACAACGGGCACGGCTTGAGCGATTGTTGCATCGGAAGAACGCTGCGTACTCGGTCGTTGTGTCTCATGGTGATGTCGTTCCACCCGAGGAGATTCTTGTGCATGTACGCCGGCCGCGCCAGCCCGAGCGATTCCTGATTGTTACGCTGGATACGCTGATTGTCGAACGCGTGGCGATGAACCTCGACAGCCTCAGGAAGCAAGCCAGACATCCGGGAGTTGCGGCTCCCCACGTTCACGCGCAGGTCATGGAAAACATGGTTCGCCGGTTTACCGAGCGACATCGGGGCGGCCGCACGGTTGTTGTCGGATCGATGCCGATGCATGTGAGCGGCGATGAGCATTCGTTCCGTATTGAAATCGGTTCCGCGCCGAAAGAGGAGCCGCCCGTCCCGCCGCTTTACGGCGGGATTGTTCGGGTAAGGTCTCCCAAGCCGCCGGTCGTGTCGTGGCGCGAAGGTCCGGGTGCTGCAGAGTTCATGTTCCACGAGGTGGAGCGCTTCCGCTTTCGACTGGATTCTATGCGGAAGTGGTTGGACGATGATCGGTTCGACGGCCACGCTCGTATGTTCGACTCCCTCACGCGGCAGTTTGCTGCCACACGAGACGGCCGCTTCACTCGCTCGTACGGTCCGAAGCTTGACAGCCTGATGCGACTCATCGAAGCCGAGCTCGATACCGCACGTCCCTCGGCGCGACGACAGCGCGAGCCGTGATTCATTCTTCACTCACCCATTCCAATCAAAACCCTGGCTCTTTCATGCCGGGGTTTTTTGTTGCCCTCCCTTACCGGTAGTCCATCTCACCATCAGCACTTTGTACTAGAGACCCGGCCGAAAAGCTGAACCACCAAGACACAAAGACTTAAAGCGACTCGCCTGCGTGCCGAAACGCCGCACTTCGGCGTGCCGGCACGAAGAAGTATAAAAACCAAAGCCTTACCTTTGTGCCTTCCCGCTTTCAAAACTACGAAAGGCGGGATCTCCCGCTTTGTGGATTCCGCTCTTGAGAAGTGTTCGCGGCCCCTTAAGCGGGATTCTGGAAAGCGGAACCGTAAAGCGGGACTTCGTGCCCTGGTGACTTTGTGGTGAAAGTCGGGGTTTTCGGCCGCACCTCTAGAAGCCAAGCCGAAAACCCTCTGTTGTGGTTGCGTTGTGATGGGTTGATGGTTCAAACGGACACACAAGGACTCTTGAAGTGCTCATTAACGGCGCTACGGTGAGGACGACTTGTCG
>JBGFRR010000102.1:0-4883 GCA_041695045.1 Bacteroidota bacterium | reverse complement strand
CAACACGGGGGAGGGGATTCTATTTCGGCTTGCGGTATCGGTGGGGGAGTGGAGTAAGGAATTAGCAGGTTGCTGAAAAACATTTATCGTTGTGAGGGAATCCCGCTCTATCCCGCTAGAAAGCAGCGGGACAGGTTTTACTCCCGAACAACGAAGACGTTCCGACCAAGGGAATATAAACCTCACTTGGAACGTTGGAGATATTCATTGCAGTCGGCTCTGGAGAGCCGACCTACATCTTGAGCATTTGTAGGACGGGACTCCCGTCCCGTCCATCCAAATCCCTGCCTGACACCGATCATTGAGAAGATGTGAAAAGGGCTTCGCTGTTTTGCGGGAGCGGGAAGCAATTGTAGGTCGGGTCTCCAGACCCGACCGTTGACGGCACGGGCACCTGCCTTTGCCGAAGCAAAGCTTCAGCTTCGCGCAGACAGACCGTCGGGAGCTGAAAGGTAACCGAAAGAGGGGGTAGTGAAGATTAACCCCACCTTAATCCTCCCCTACAAGGGGAGGAGATGATTGAGCGGAAACCAAAGAGGGGGTAGAGGATATCAAGAACAACCTCAACAGGTTGCCAGGAGCAAACAATGTCAAACAGAGCGGTGTCGTTATGGAGTGGTGGAAAAGATAGCCATCTTGCGTTCATCAAAGCGAGGGAGCAAGGTTATTCGGTCGAACTGTTACTCAGCTTCTTTGAAGAAGTCAGCCGTCAGTCCATGTCCCATCGCATGCCGTTAGGGTTGCTTCGTGATCAGGCGCGATTGGTGGATGCGCCGCTGCAAGAAGCGTTTGTCACGCGGGAGGGATACGAAGGACGACTGCGGTCGATTCTCAAGAGCCTCGTTCAACACGGCATCACGCATGTGGTGGCGGGAGATATCTACTTGCAAGAGCATCGCGACTGGCTTGAGTGCGTTTGCGGTGAGAGTAGGGTCGTGCCGGTGTTCCCGCTGTGGGGAATGCCGGTCGAGGATGTGTTCGAAGAGCAGTCTCGTTTCCAAAGCTTGATTGTCAGTGTTGATGAACGGATGCTCAGTGCCGACCGGCTCGGTAAGCTCGTCGATGCCGAATTTCGTCGCGCGCTCGAAGCCAAAGGACTTGACATTTGCGGGGAAAAAGGGGAATATCATACGCTCGTTCTGCAGAGCCCGGCAATGAGGGGGTCGTTGCACCTTTCGCGCTGGAAACTTCAGCGGCACGACACGTATGTCGGTCTCGATGTGCTTGAGTGGTCTTGTGTTCCAACAGTGAAACAACAACAGGAGGTTTTGCTATGAAGCACATTGCTGCAGGTTCGATTCTGATTCTTGCCGCGGCACTGTCGCGGTTGCTGCCGCATCCCCCCAACTTCACTCCCATCGCTGCCATTGCGCTCAGCTCGGCCGTATATTTTGACAAGCGGTTTGCGTTCATCGTCCCGCTTGCCGCAATGCTTATCAGCGATCTCTTCCTCGGATTTCACACCGGTATGGTGTGGGTGTACGGGAGTTTCTTCGCCATCGGTGGAATCGGATTGTGGCTTCGCTCCCACAAGCGTCCGCTGCCGATTGCCGGTGCGGCGCTCGCATCGTCGGTGCTCTTTTTTGTCGTGACGAACTTCGGCGTCTGGCTGACGGGGACGATGTATCCGAAAACGCTCGAAGGCCTCATCGCCTGCTATGTGGCGGCGATACCGTTCTTCCAGAACACCGTCGCCGGCGACCTGCTCTACACCGGTGTCTTGTTCGGGCTCTTTGAGGTGATCGAACGCTACGTGCGACGGCCGACTGCAGCAGAGGTAGAAGCGGGGTAATTCCCGAACAACTAAATTTCTCTCCCCCTTGAAGGTGGGAGAACTAAAAAAGGAAATTTCTCTCCCCCTCACAGGGGGAGAACCAAAGAGGGGGTTGCAAGATGAACCCCACCTTAATTGCGAAGAACCAAAGAAGGGGTTGAGCAAGATGAACCCCCAATGGCATCGGGAGTATACCGCTCTATCCCGCTAGAAAGCAGCGGGACAGGTTTTACTCCCGAACAACGAAGACGTTCCGACCAAGGGAATATAAACCTCACTTGGAACGTTGGAGATATTCATTGCAGTCGGCTCTGGAGAGCCGACCTACATCTTGAGCATTTGTAGGACGGGACTCCCGTCCCGTCCATCCAAATCCCTGCCTGACACCGATCATTGAGAAGATGTGAAAAGGGCTTCGCTGTTTTGCGGGAGCGGGAAGCAATTGTAGGTCGGGTCTCCAGACCCGACCGTTGACGGCACGGACACCTGCCTTTGCCGAAGCAAAGCTTCAGCTTCGCGCAGACAGACCGTCGGGAGCTGAAAGGTTCAATCTCTCCCCCTTGAAGGGGGAGAACCAAAGAGGGGGTAGAGGATATCTGTGGTTGTAAGGGAGTTCCACTCCCGAACAACAAGAATTACTCAGTGAGTAAACGCAAGACCAAGTTAAGTGTTTAACCACAGATTCACAGATTAGAGAAGAAGATGTGGATAAAAAGGAATTTCCCTGTAGGGATGAAACCCACACAATTATCGGCATTTGCATGGAGGTACACAGAATTCTCGTGAGGGGTCTCTTGGAAATAGTGTACAAAGATGCGTGAGAATCTCTGGCTGCAAAGTGGGATTGCTGGTGAACTTTGGGGAGTCATCATGAACATGGAAGAAGGTCGTCCTTTGAGGAATGTTAATCCGTGAATCCCTGCCTGCGGTAGGCAGGTGTGGTTCATCCTTTCACTGTCGAGCCCGGCGCTGCAGGATGATGTTCCGCGAGCGGAGGAGAGAATCCAGTTGCGCTTGTCGCTCCAGGATTTCGACGTTTCGCTTGAGCCGGTCGTGAGCAGGGTTGAACCGGATGGCCTGCTTCCATTCGCTCATCGCTTTAGCGGAATCTCCTAACAAGAAGTGGTAATTTCCGCGCTGTTCATACACCCTCCAATCGGTTGGCTCATAGAATGCCGCAGAGTCGGCCAGGGCGAGCGCTTCCCCCAACTCCTTTTGATCCGCGTACAACTGTGCCATCATCAAGAATCCCGTTGGCAGGTCTTCCTCTGGTCTGTACAACGGGAAGTCCATAAAGGCCTGCAATTCCCGCAGCGCAGCATCCTTGTTTCCCCGACCGTACCAGAACTTTGCATTGTCGATAAGCTCTTTCGGATAGAAATTGACGATAAGCTTACAGCGCGCATCAAAGTACGTCGTTGCCCAGTCATGCTGAAAGGTGAACGTGGTAGGAATGTACGGCGGTATCGGCGTTCCTTTCTCCAATACCTCGATGGTCATCCCGTTGTGGTAAACATCATACTCTTCCCCGACGAACTTCCACGGCAGCCGATGGGTAAACTGGATGGGTCTCTTGCCGATGTACGCTTGAATGATCTGTCGCGCCAGGAATTCTTGCGGGCTTCGTTCATTGATGGGGAGGTTCAGTTCCCGGTTGTACATGTGCGAGGCGCCCCACACCGCTCCCAAAAGGTTCCGGTCGACGACCGTGATGTCCGGCCTCAGCTTCTCAACGTATTTGAAGTACCAGCTTAAGAACGTTTGCTCATCGCCGACGGTAAAGAGGATGGCGTTCGGCTTCACGGTGGCGAGGAGATTTTTTCCAAAGTCTTCAGCAAAATAGTTTTGACTCTTATCGTTCTCCCAATAGTTGAATTTCAGGACGGTCGCCGGAAGCGCCACGAGCACAACAGCCCCGACAAGTCGGGGCGGCGTCAGCGATCCTCCACGTCGACGTTTCCATCGCTGTTCCATCGTGACCGCAAGCCATTGCATACCGACGGCCATCAGGATGACCATGACGATGTAGGTCGGCATAAAGTAGGCGTCGAAGTCGGCGTGGAGCGGTAGTTTGCGGATGAGTGTAAAGTACACGTTGCTGCCGACCGCAAGGACGACAAAAACGAGGAGACGCCACTGCTTGCGCCACGCAACGAGTCCTAATATGGAAAAGACAGAAAAATACCAGAGCTCCTTGGTGAGCGCCTGTTCGATAATCCAGCTTGCACGCTCTTCCGCCCCCCGCCCTCCAAACTCACCAAAGAGCGCGCTGGCAGATCGTGGGAAAAAATGTCCTTTGATGTGCTGAAGCGTTTCGGGATTTCCCCAGTCGATCGGCGGGTTGGCCAGTGAACGGATTGGCAGATACAGATACGTCGAGAATCCGACGGCGAAGAGCGCGAGCATGAGGCCGAGCGTTTTCACGTCGATGAGGAGTCGCGGTTGGCGGAGCACCACAAGCACGGCGATGCTCATTGCAATCAGAACGCCGGTGACATGTTGAGAGAGACCGACGCCGGCAATAAACGCCAGCGCGAACAGTGGCGTTGTGTGGGGTCGCTCGTACCAAGCGAAGAGAAAGTACAGTGCTGCGACGATAGCGAGGGCGTTGAGCGAGTAGACTTCCGCCGATGTGGCTCGCGACCAGAGTGTGTAGGAGAAAGCGTAAAGGAGCGAGAGAGACACGGCAAGCCATCGTTGTCCCGTTAGTTTCTGCAGCAACAGGAACATGAGCGCAGCGGCGAGAGCTGCACACAGCGCAGAGAGGAAATTCGCAGCGTACGCCGGAGTCCAGAACCCGAACAGCACGATTGCCGCGCGCGCGAGCAGGGTGAACAGAGGATACCCCGTTGGATGATTGATGCCCAACGTGTAGGCGTTCGTGATAAACTCACCACTATCTCCAACGTACACTGTGGGACACAGCGTCGCTGTGTAGATGACGAGCGCGACAAGAAAGACACTGCCGGCGAGAAAACGGGAGTCAGACACTAGCAGGCTGTTGAAAAACTCATAGAAAATATTTTTTCTGTTCCATGTCGCAAACGCGCGATGATGTATTATATTTGTAGCCACTCATCACCAACACAGGAGATAGCCCATCATGCGC
>JBGFRR010000075.1:0-4891 GCA_041695045.1 Bacteroidota bacterium | reverse complement strand
TATTTTGTTCCGCCAAGATATCGAAACACCTGCACTCGCTTGTTGAGCGAATCCACCACATAAATTTTGTCTTCCCTGTCTATTGCGATGCCAGACGGAGTGAGGAATTCACCCTTTCCTCTTCCGCCCCGGCCAACGACCAGGAGCAATCTTCCTTCCCTATCAAAAATCTGAAAAGCATCGAACATCGCATCTGCTACATAGAGATGTTCTTCGCTGTCTACCGCAATGCCTTTGGGGTTCGCGAACATCCCCTGCATGTTCCCTACTTCTCCAAACATGCTGATTGCGCGGCCGGAGTCATCAAGAATTTGCACCCGAAAATTCATCGCATCGACAACATAGAGATACTGCGACGCAGCAATGAAAACCGGAAAATTGAACTCGCCTCGTTGAGTACCCCGTTTTCCAAACTCAAAAAGAAACTTTCCATCAAGGTCAAAGACGAAAATCTTGTGCAACGCAGTATCCACGACATACAAGCGGTTGTTGTAAAGAGCCAGACCCGTTGGTCTCGTAAAATATCCTGAAATCGTAAGCTCGACATCGCCATCTTCGTCATACACTATGACCTCACGCAGCCCGGAGTCGGTCACAAACACTCGCCAGTCTGGTGAGACCGCAACCGCGACGGGAGAGCGTAACCGGCCCTTCCTTGTTTCTTGCAGCGTCGTATACGTTTTCTTTTTTGGATCAAAGATGTGGATGCACTGTGCGCCGGGATCCGTCACGTAGATTCTTCCTCGTTCGTCTACTGTGACGCCGAGCGGCTGGACGAGAAAGCCGCCAGCTTCTTCGGCCCCCACGAGCCAATCCCATACCTTGCGCAGGAACGACTTTTCGATTCCAAGATCTACTCGACTTGAGATAGAAGAGAGAAACTCGATTCGGGGTTCTTGCGGTGGAGCAGGCCATACGAGCCGCTCCTGTTCTTGCGAGTAAGAAACGGTGTTAGCGAACAGGAGGCAGCAGAGGAGGTTGAAGAATCGTTGAGCCATCTGGTGTAACTTCGACATTTTCTTATTGAAAATCAAAGGAAATGGGTCGCTGTACTTCCAACAAGATCATCTGTGTGCCGATGCCAGCTATCGAGTAGTACGAGTAGCGCGCATTGAAGACAAACGCGTAGAAACGATATTCAGCCCTCGATTCAGCAATTAATGTAGTGAGTCCTGTGAAACTGTTGTAGGTTTGCTCTCCACTGAAGAGGAACGTCAGAAACCTTATCAAGCCGGCTTCCCTGATAGTGATACCGGTACGTCTGACGCGCTCGAGGAACCACGAACGAATCCAGCTTTCTGAATGTTGGAGAGATGCACTCGTTGTGGCGGTGATCTGTGTGGTAACAGTTCCGCCGACGGAAGTGACTGAGCGGGGCGCGAGAGCAAAATGAAGGTATCGTGTATCCCCGCGGGACAACTCAAGACCCACAACACTCCGCGGAATCAGATCGGTATTCACAGAAAGCCGAATGTTGTTGTTCAGAATATCTCCAAGGTAGTACGTCGTAGAGAACCCAAAGTCCTCAGCAAGCGAGAGCTGAAGATGAGGAATCGCTGTTGAGGTGCCGCTCACAGTTACCTGTGTTTGCTGGGTGAACTTTCTTCCTTCGGCCGGGAAGCGCTCAAATCCTAAGCTCGTGCCGACGTTCCCGAAGAGGTCGATCATCGCATATCGATCGTTGTAAGCCATACTTACCCTGACAAATCCACGGTCGGCAGTGGAAGAAGCGGCCTCCCATTTGTGTCGCTCGATGCTGTACAGGCTCCCGAACGTAGCCTGGAGGCGGTTCGAAAAGGATACATAGGTCTCGTGCGTTATTGCATTAGTGACATTCCTGTTTGTAACCATTCCGGCAAAACGGTTTTCTGTGTTCTGAAGTTTGACCTGGTGCTGGATATCAGCCCTCTGTCTGAACGTGCCTCCAAATTCTGCACGGCGATTCATCGTTTGTTCTCGGATGGCATATGTCGCATTGGAGTAGAGGTTGATGGCGTCGGACATTTTTGAGTTACCGTAGAACTGGAACTCATGATTGGTTCGCACCGAAGGGAAGAAGCTGTCCTTCACCTGTAATCCCGTGTACAGAAACGAATACTGAGACGAACCTTGGGGGCTTGCATTTGACAATCGAAGCGACCATACATCGTTGGTCTGGTTAAATGGAATTGCACCAGCGTCTCCACGATTTTCATTCCGCTCAACCGTCAGCTCAATCTGCGGCATGTAGGCGTTTTGGGCAATGTTCCATCGCAGCCCGACCGTTTCTACTTCGTTCGTCGTCTGCAATGCATTGATTGGCTGGCTTAGAAGTTCAGCTGAGCTTGTGGTAAGTGCATCGGAACGTGAAGCATACAAGGTGAGAGGATACCTATTGTTCGGCAGGAGTATGACCGATACGTTGTAGTAGCCGAGATTCCGGTTCCGCACCGCTTGCGATGCGGCCAGAGACGCGCTCTTTGATGAATAGTCTATGAACGACGTCTGAAGGCTAAATCGCAGAATCCTTGGGTCGAGCGCATAACCCGACAGGCCCAGGACATACAGTTGTCCGTATGTGCGAAGGTCGAGATCACCATGAGCCTGACGCGTCCGTGTAAACGAAAAGTTATTCTTCAGGTCGAGCGTAGCCCTGTTGATTTGTCCAAAGCTTTCTGATATGCTCAGGCAGAAAAAAAGAACCAGTAGCACCGCTCTCCCGGCTCGGAGAGCGCGATGATACGCAGACGTCGATAGCTGCCCGTATGTTTTTCTGCAATACATAACCTTAAAGTAACTGCCAATGAACCTGTCGGTTCATTCGAAAGATAGATCAAACCGGAGGTTTGATAAAATCCTGCTCAGTGAAACAAAGAATAACCATCCCGCAAAGCGGGAACACTGATTTTCACGGAACTAATTTTTTGAATTCATCTGTGAATCTGTGGTAAGTCTCTTAAGTGTTTTTCTTGAGAAAAAATCTTGGATTGGAGAACACGCTGAGTAGATACTGCCAATGAACCTGTCGGTTCATTCGAAAGATAGATCAAACCGCAGGTTTGATAAAATTCTGCTCAGCAAACAAAAGAATAACCACAGATGGCACTGATTTTCACGGAACTATTTTTTTTGAATTCATCTGTGAAATCTGTGGTTACTCTTTTCTCTGGTTACTCTTTTCTCAGTGTTTTTGATGAAATCAGTTTACACATCAATACTACGCTGAGTAGTCACTACCTTAAACAAGAAAGCCGGACGGCAGTTTTCAGGCTGCACGTCCGGCTTTCAAGATGCTTCGGTTTCAACGCCGTCTAATGAAATCTCACACGCTACTTAATGTGACAGGTGAAGCACAATTGACTGGCTGTGTTCGCCACCCGGTTGAATGTGGGAACACCCGTCACGCCGTGTGGATCGTGGCAGGACGTGCACTCAAGCGTTGCCGAGGCAACCGCTGTACCGGAAAGCGGCAATGTTATTGAACCGCTGACTACGACCGGTTTGCCGCTGGCCAGTGAAGCCGCCCTCAACTTGGGGTCTGTCCCCTGATGCGTTGCATAGACAAACGAAACCGGGTGGTCGTTCTTGAGGTCCGTTCCGAGGCGAGTCAAACGCGTACCCGCCGTGTCAATGTATGCCGGAGTGACTGTCGGCTGGGTTCCCGGTCCGCTCCCCGGACTATTAAAGATGCTGTTGAGCGCAACGGTGCCGTCATGGCAGCCCAAGCATCTCCGTGAAGCACCGGCGGGTTGAGGGACTGTGCCTTCCATCGTCGGGCTTGAATAAACGGTAAATGTGGCTGTTGTCGCTGTCCGGTTCCACAATATCGCCGTCGACTGGTTCGAGTGCGGCGTGTGGCAGAATACGCACACTTGGTCCAGATTCGATTTCGGACCCGTCGTGGTCGAAGACGAAGACAAGTCATGCCTGCTGTTACGAATCTGCGCGTCAGAAAACGCTACGACAACGAGCACACAGAGCAACACCATCATGCTCCTCGTGAGGTATCGCATAGTTGGTTCTCCTTTCCAGAAAGGTTGTTGTAATGATTGTTTATTGCGTGGCAATGCCCTGGAAAGTAACCGCAATATGGATGCCAATGTGATCCGCTCGAGAAGTGCTGCAAATCAGCCGTCGATTCAGAGAGTTGGAGTCGGATGCCGAAAGGAGTGGGTGATATGACACAGGGGGTGTGTGAGAAGACACACTCGATTGATCCCCACTGCAAGCAGGTGATTGCTCAGTTGCTTCCCAAAAACTTAAAAACCTGCACTCTGCTGTTGAGCTGGTCAACGATGTAAAGCATGTTCCTGCTGTCGATGAACATCCCGGCTGGGAGTAGAAAGGATCCTGGCTCACTTCCAGCAGACCCGACAAACAAGTACACCTGTCCGCTTTCATCAAAAATCTGGAAGTTGTCAAACGCTGCATCGGCGACAAAAATGAATCCATCGGAGCTAACGGTAATGCCTTTGGGCCGTGCGAACATCCCAGGCCTGTTGCCGGTTTTTCCAAACTGGGTGAGAAACTTTCCATCAAGGTCAAAGATCTGGACGCGAAAATTCATCGTGTCCATCACGTAGACTTTCCCCCGTTGGACACAGATGTTGGTTGGGTAGTTGAACTGTCCATCCTCATCGCCGCGACTCCCGAAAGAGAGAAGGAACTCTCCTGTTTCTGAGTACACCCGTACTGTGTGTTTTCCTGCATCCACGACGTACAATCGGCCTGCAGCCGGATCGTATGCTAAGCCGCTGGGGGACTCAAATTCACCTGCTTCGCCTATGGCGAGCTTGAAATTCCCCGCGTAATCATATCCAAACACGCGCTTGAGCTGCGTATCGGAAATGAAAACGGTTTTCTCGCTCAGCGCAATTCCCACTGAAAGCAACAACCTTCCGCGCCCCCTATC